>NZ_JAJNAN010000018.1:0-60896 GCF_022227565.1 Ectothiorhodospira sp. 9100 | reverse complement strand
CTTTCCGAAATATCCTGAGTACAAGGATTCTGGTGTGGAATGGCTGGGGGAGGTGCCGGAGCATTGGGTGGTCGGGCCCTTGTCGGGCCCTTACGGTGGTATGCGACCACCCAGGGCGGGGTGGCCAAGGGGAAAACCTTCTCCGACGATACACCCACTATTGACCTGCCATATCTGCGAGTTGCCAATGTTCAGGACGGGCATGTTGATCTTTCGTCGGTCAATACTGTGACCGTTGCGTTGTCCGAGGTTGACCGCTATCGCCTTCAGCCCGGCGATGTATTGATGAACGAAGGCGGCGATAACGACAAGCTTGGTCGTGGGACTGTCTGGCAGGGGGAGATTGCTGACTGTCTTCACCAGAACCATGTTTTGCCATTCGGCCAAACCAGTACTTGCTGCCCTACTGGCTGTCCATGTCCACTCGCTCCGGTGCAGCCCGATCCTACTTCTATCTGTACTCCAAGCAGAGCACTAACCTGGCCTCAATTTCCTCCAGCAACGTGATGTCTTGTCCGTTGCCCCTTCCTCCGACAGAAGAACAACTTCAAGTATTGAGCTTCCTCGACCACGAAACCGCCCGCATCGACGCCTTGGTAAAGGAGGCTGAATCCGTCATCAATCTCCTACAAGAACGCCGCTCCGCCCTCATTTCCGCCGCCGTCACCGGCAAGATCGACGTGCGTGGCTGGCGGCCACACGAGGGTGCAGCCACCGCACCTTCCAAGACGTTACTTGCCCAGGAGGCGCAGGCGTGACCCAACTCCCACCCGATACTCAGGAAATGCTCGACAGCCTTCGGTCGGCGGTCGCGGAGGCGCTGGAACGCAAGCGACGGCTTGGACAGTATGCCGTGTTCTGGGAAGACGGAAAGCCTGTTCTGGTCGGCGAGGATGCTCCGCCGTATCCTGAACCCGATGACCGAGGATGACATGGCCGACAGCCGGGAAACCCAGTTCCAGCAGGACATCATCAACGCCATGGAGTCGGGCGGCTGGAAAGTCGGCACCGCCAGCGGCTATGACCGGAGCTCGGCCCTCTACACCGAGGATCTGCTGGGGTATGTGCAGGACGCCTGGCCTGAACGCTGGGAGAAGTTCTGCAAGGCCAACCCCCAGGCGCCGGAGAAGGTGTTGGTGCAGAAGGTGGTCCGTGAACTGGAGCGGGCCGGCACCCTGGAGGTGCTGCGCCATGGCTTCAAGGTGCCGGGGGTCAAGTTCGACCTGTGCAGCTTTCAGCCCGATCACGGCATGAACCCGGATTCCCTGGCCCGCTATCGGGCCAACCGCCTGCGGGTGGTGCCGGAGGTGTCCTATTCGCCCCATGCCCGCGAGAAGGGGCAGGGGAGTGAGGGCTACAACCCGCGTCTGGACCTGGTGCTGTTCGTCAACGGCATCCCCACGGCCACGCTGGAACTCAAGAGCCAGTTCAAGCAGACGGTGGAGAACGCCAAGCGCCAGTATCGCCATGACCGGCCAGTCAAAGACCCGATCACCCGCAAGCCGGAACCCTTGCTCACCTTCAAGCGCGGCGCCCTGGTCCATTTTGCTGTGAGCCAGGCCGAGGTGGCCATGACCACCCGGCTGGCCGGGAAGGAGACCTTCTTCCTGCCCTTCAACCGGGGCACGGAGGAGGGCGGGGCAGGCAATCCGCCACCCGCCGATGCGCAAAGCTATGCCACCGCCTACCTGTGGGAAGATGTCTTCGCCCCGGAGGCCTGGCTGAAGATCATCGGCTGCTTCTTGCATCTGGAGCAGAAGACCGAGGAGGACTTCCACGGCCGCCGCCAGACCAAGGAGACGCTGATCTTCCCCCGCTACCATCAGTGGGAGGTGGTCAACCGACTGATCCAGGCCACCCGGACCGAGGGGCCGGGGCGGCGCTACCTGGTGCAGCACAGTGCCGGGTCGGGCAAGTCCAACTCCATCGCCTGGACCGCCCACCAGCTGGCCAATCTCTATGCGGAGGATGGCAGCACAAATCCGTCGGGAACGGACTTGGACAGCCGCAGGCTGGCCCGAAGGGCGGATTCCACGGATGGAGTCCGCAAGCTGTTCAACTCGGTGATCGTGGTCACCGACCGCACGGTGCTCGACAGTCAGCTACAGGAGACCATCTACCAGTTCGAGCATGCCCACGGCGTGGTCTGCCCCATCACCCGCGACATCGGCAGCCAGAGCAAGTCGGAGCAGCTGGCCGAGGCCCTGGCCAACCACACCCGCATCATCATCGTCACCCTGCAGACCTTTCCCGCCCTGTTCGATGCCCTGGACAAGCGCCCCAAGCTGGCCCAGGGCCATTATGCAGTGATCGCCGACGAGGCCCATTCCTCCCACCAGACCGGCAGTTCCGCCAGCAAGCTCAAAGCCCTGTTGGCGGCGGCGGGAGAAGCGGTGGATGACGATGAAGGCGAGATCAGCGCGGAGGCCATGCTGGATGCCGCCGTGGCGGCGCGTCGGCCCAGTGAGCGCATCAGCTATTACGCCTTCACCGCCACCCCCAAGGCCAGGACCCTGGAGCTGTTCGGCCGCCCGCCGGACCCGGATAGCCCCCCGGGGACGGACAACCTGCCCGAGCCCTTTCACCTGTACTCCATGCGCCAGGCCATCGAGGAGGGGTTCATCCTGGATGTGCTGCGCAACTATGTGACCTACAGCACCGCCTGGAAACTGGCCCATCCCGATGGGGGGATCCGGCGGCAGGCGATTGTGAAGCGTATGGGGCGGGGTGGATCACGATACCGGGGGTCTTGGTGACAGTGTAGCGCCACTCCGCAGTTTCAAGATCAAAGTCCATCCACTCCGCTTTGCGAAGTTCCCCTGGACGCACGAATACCAGAGGGGCGAGATGCAGGGCACTGCGAACAATGAGGCTACCTTGATATCCTTCAATAGCCCGAAGCACGGCGGCGCATTGCTCTGGCTCGGTGACAGCTGCGAAGTGCCGACTTCTGACAGGTGGCAAAGCACCACGCAGATCACCACAGGGATCTCGATCTGCACGCCTGGTAGCAACGGCATAGCGAAACACTTGACTACAGCACCCCAGGACTCTATGCGCTGTTTCCAGTGCACCCCTTTGCTCTATGCGCTGGATCACCTGAAGAATCTGTGGAGCGGCGAGGTCGGCGATTGGATTTGCCACCGAGCCAGGGAAATACGTTGAATTCCAGTCTGCGGATGACCGTGTCGGCGTGCTTTTCCGTCCATGATGGCTTGTACTTGGCATGCCATTCCCGGGCTATCACCTCAAGGCTGTTAGCGACCTTGCCCTGTTTGGGGCTCTTCTGTGCCCGCCGGTGTTCGCTGGGGTCGACACCGTTAGCCAGTTGCTTGCGGGCCTCGTCGCGACGCTCACGAGCGACTTTCAAGGAAATATCGGGGTAGACGCCGAGGGAAAGCCGCTTCTCTTTGCCCCCATAACGATACTTGAACCGCCACCACTTGCCCCCGGACGGGGAGATTTCCAGATAAAGTCCCGTCTGGAAGTGTGCTGGTGGAGCGGATGGGAGTCGAACCCACGACCTCAGCAGTGCGATTGCTGCGCTCTCCCAACTGAGCTACCGCCCCATGTGCGCTGAGTATAAGTCAGCGCAGGCCTTGTTTGCCAGGGGGGCGGTGCTCAGGTGGAAATGGGTTTGAGCAGGATGCCTGCCAGCGGCGGCAGGGTGAGCACCACGGAGTAGGGGCGGCCCATCCAGGGCAGGTCTTCGGCCTCTACTTCCAGGTTGCCTAGATTGCTGCCGCCGTAAAAGTGGGAATCAGAGTTGAAGATTTCCCGGTAACGGCCTGGGGCTGGCACGCCAATGCGGTAACCCTCCCGGGGCGCAGGGGTGAAGTTCAGGGCCGTGAGGATGAAATCGTCCTTCTCTTTCCTCTTGCGGATGAAGCTGAGTACCGACTGGGCGGCATCGTGGCAGTCGATCCATTCAAAGCCCTGCCATTCGAAATCGAAGTGATGCAGCGCCCCCTCCCGGGCGTAGAGGGCATTGAGATCGGCCACCAGTTGCTTCACGCCACTGTGGAAGGGGAATTGCAGCAGATACCACTCCAGTTCCCGGGCGTCGTCCCACTCATTGCCCTGACCGTATTCGCAGCCCATGAACAGCAATTTCTTCCCTGGGTAGGACCACATCAGGGTGTATAACAGGCGCAGGTTGGCAAAGCGTTGCCATTCATCTCCCGGCATGCGGTAGAGCAGCGAGCGCTTGCCGTGCACGACTTCGTCGTGGGAGAAGGGCAGTACGAAATTTTCGGTAAAGGCGTAGAGCAGGCCAAAGGTGAGTTGGTCGTGGTGGTAATGGCGGTGAATGGGGTCCTTCTTGAAGTACTCCAGGGTGTCGTTCATCCACCCCATGTTCCACTTGAGTGAGAAACCCAGCCCCCCGAGCCAGGTGGGACGCGTGACCTGGGGCCAGGAGGTGGATTCCTCGGCCATGATCAGGGCGCCGGGGTGATTACCCTGCACGCTACTGTTGAGATCCCGCAGGAATTCGATGGCGTCCAGGTTCTCCTGGCCCCCGAACTTGTTGGGAACCCATTCGCCCTCTTCACGGGAATAGTTCAGGTAGAGCATGGAGGCCACGGCATCCACCCGCAGGCCATCGATGTGGAATTCCTCCACCCAGTACATGGCGCTGGAGACGAGGAAGTTACGCACCTCGTTGCGCCCATAGTTGAAGATCAGCGTGCCCCAGTCACGGTGTTCGCCCATGCGGGGGTCTTCATGCTCGTACAGGGCGCTGCCATCGAACCGGGCCAGGGCGTGCGCGTCCTTGGGGAAATGTCCCGGTGCCCAGTCCAGTAGTACCCCAACGCCATTTTCGTGACAGTGGTTGACGAAATCCCGGAAGTCGTCGGGGCTCCCAAAACGGCTGGTGGGGGCATAATAGCCAGTGGTCTGATAGCCCCAGGAGCCGTCGAAGGGGTGTTCGGTGATTGGCAGCAATTCGATGTGGGTGAAGCCCATCTCCTTCACATAGGGGACCAGCGAGCGGGCCAGCTCTCGGTAGTTGAGGAACTCTCCATCGCTGCCAAGACGCCAGGAGCCCAGGTGCACCTCGTAGATGGACATGGGGCGGTGCAGCCAGGCATCACCGGCACGCTGTTGCAGCCAGGCCTCGTCGGACCAGGGGAAGGGCTCTGGATCGTGGACCAAGGCGGCGGTTTGCGGTCGCAACTCGAAACGCTGGCCATAGGGGTCGGTCTTGACCAGGGTGGCCCCGGTGTCCCGGTTGCGGATTTCGTACTTGTACAGTGCCCCGGGCTCCAGACCAGGCAGGAAGAACTCCCACACTCCGCTGCCGCCGCGCACTCGCATGGCGTGGCAACGGCCATCCCAGCGATTGAAGTCGCCCACCACGGAAACCCGTTCGGCAGAAGGGGCCCATACGGCAAAGCGTACCCCCTGGATGCCATCCACCTCATGGGCATGGGCGCCCAGGAAGCGATAGGCATGCCAGTGCCGGCCTTCGTTGAACAGATGGATGTCAAAATCCGATACTACGGGGCCAAAGCTGTAGGGATCGTGGTCGATGTGTTCCCGGCCGTGGCCGTCGTCCCAGCGGAGGCGATAATGCTCAGGCAGGGCGTCCAGGGGACCGCGCCATTCGAAGATGCCTCGGTCATGGACCTTTTCCATGGGCTCGTCCAGGTCGTCGAGCCAGGCCTGGGCAGCGTAGGGCAGGTAGGCACGAACCACCCGTTGTTCCTGTTCCACATGGCTGCCCAGCAGACTGAACGGGTCATGATGTCTGGCGTCCAGGATGCGTTGAAGGTCTTCACGGTTGGTTTCACGCATGTGGGTTCCCGTCCTGGTTCGGCGGTTGGGCCTGCCTTGATGTGGCGGCCGGAAAGTGTAATAGAATCGAAATGATCGCGTACCATGATGGCAGGGAACGCGATGTGCCGGTCGGATGCGACCCTGCGAAAAAAACCTTAACATGCTCCAGGGGCCAAGTCCTCCACACACCCGGGTCAGAGAAGGCAGGTATGAAACCACAATCCCAACGCTTCGTCAGCCGCATCACCCGAGATACCCTGGCACTCATACTGGCTGGCGGGCGTGGCTCCCGCCTCAAGCAGTTGACTCAATGGCGGGCTAAGCCCGCGGTGCCCTTTGGGGGCAAGTTCCGGATCATCGATTTTCCGCTCTCCAACTGCATCAATTCGGGTATTCGCCAGGTGGGTGTGATCACCCAGTACAAGGCGCATTCCTTGATTCAGCATGTGCAGCGGGGCTGGAGCTTCCTGCGCGGTGAATTTGGTGAGTTCATTGAGCTGTGGCCGGCGCAACAGCGCATCGAGACTTCCTGGTACAAGGGTACGGCCGATGCGGTGTTTCAGAATCTGGACATCATCCGTGACCACGACCCCAGCTATGTACTCATCCTGGCAGGGGATCATATCTACAAGATGGACTATGGTGACATGATCGCCTACCACGTGGAGTCTGGCGCCGATATGACCGTGGGTTGCCTGGAGGTGGACCTGGACATGGCGCGCGGGTTTGGCGTGATGGGGGTGGATGCGGATGGCCGGGTGGAACGTTTCGACGAGAAGCCCGAGCATCCTCAGCCGTTACCAGGCAAGACGGACAAGGCCCTGGCCTCCATGGGCATCTACGTGTTCAACAAGGACTTTCTCTTCCAGCAACTGGTGGCGGATGCCGACACCCCCGGTTCGAGCCATGATTTTGGCAAGGACATCATCCCCAAGGTGCTCCAGTCCTGCCGGGTAATGGCCTATCCCTTCCGTGATGTACAGACCGGCACCCAGGCTTACTGGCGTGACGTGGGGACCATCGACTCCTATTGGAAGTCCAATCTGGAACTGATCGGGGTGACACCGGAACTGAATCTCTACGATATGGACTGGCCCATCTGGACCTATCAGGAACAACTTCCGCCAGCCAAGTTCGTGTTTGACGATGACGATCGACGCGGCATGGCTGTGGATTCCATGGTGTCCGGTGGTTGCATCATCTCTGGATCGCTGGTACGCCATTCACTGCTATTCTCCAACGTGACGGTGAACTCCTATGCTCAGGTGACCGATTCGGTCATCCTTCCGGATGTGGATGTCGGTCGTAATTGCGTGGTTCACAAGGCGGTCATCGACAAGGGTTGCCGGATTCCGGAAGGAATGGTGATCGGCAGGGATCGAGAGCAGGATGCCAAACGGTTTTATGTCTCCGATGGAGGAGTGACGGTGGTTACGCCCGACATGCTCGGCAACATGCCTCATCATGGCGTTTGATCCTACGAACGCGGTGCACCCGCCATTGAAGGTGGTGCTGTGCTGGCACATGCACCAGCCTCAGTACCTGGATGCCCATTCCGGCGAATATGCACTGCCCTGGACGTATCTGCACGCCATTAAGGACTACGTGGATATGGCGGCGCACCTGGAAGCAGAACCGGGTGCCCGGGCGGTGGTGAACTTTGCTCCTGTCCTGCTGGATCAGATCGAGGACTATGCCCGCCAGGTGAGTGCCTTCCTCAAGGGAGAGGGCCAGATCCATGACCCGGTCCTGGCACTGCTGGTGGCCGAACGGCCACCCGGTGACGCCTCCCAACGACTGAACCTGGCAGAGGCCTGTACCCGCGCCAATCGTCAGCGTCTGATTGAACCCTTTGGCCCCTACCGGCTGCTGGCAGACATGGTCACCTGGCTCAAGCAGCATCCCGATTATGTGTCCTATCAGGGGGATCACTTCTTTTTCGATCTCGTGACCTGGTATCACCTGGTCTGGCTGGGTGAGACAGTGCGCCGTACCGATCCTCGCATCCAGCCACTGATGAAGCAGGGCCGGGATTTCACCCTGGCGCAACGCCGGCAACTCCTGGAGGTGATCGAGGAATTGCTTGGTGGCCTGCTGGGGCGTTACCGGCGCCTGGCGGAGTCCGGGCGGGTGGAGCTCTCCTTTACCCCTTATGCCCACCCCATCATGCCGCTGATGCTGGATATGGAATCGGCCCACGAGGCGGCGCCACAGGCAGAATTGCCGCAAAGTGGCCAGTATCCGGACGGTCGAGCCCGGGTGCAGTGGCATCTGCAACGGGGACTGGATAGCTTCGAAAGACACTTTGGCCGACGGCCAGCTGGCTGCTGGCCGTCGGAAGGCAGTGTCAGCGATGCCACTTTGACCCTGCTGGACGAGGCGGGTATCCGCTGGTCCGCTTCCGGAGAGGGTGTACTCACCCATTCCCTCAAGCAGGCCTGGGAAGAGGACCTGCCTGACGATCGCCACTGGCTATACCAGCCGTATCGTTTTCAGGATCGCGAACTGTCCTTATTCTTCCGTGACGATGGGTTGTCCGATTCCATTGGCTTTCGCTATACCGACTGGCATGGCGACGATGCGGTGGGGGATTTTGTCCACCATCTGGAAGAGATCGGTCAGCGCTGGAATCGCGATTCCAGCAACCAGGGACGCGGCGCCCTGGTCACTGTGATCCTGGATGGTGAGAATGCCTGGGAATATTATCCTGCCAATGGTTATTATTTCCTCTCGGCTCTTTACCGCCGCCTGGCAGCTCACACAGACATCGAACTTGCCACATTCAGTGATTGTCTTAATGCCAGACCACAGCGGGCGCTGGAACACGTGGTGGCGGGAAGCTGGGTGTACGGCAACTTTGATACCTGGGTGGGCTCCCGGGACAAGAATCGGGGCTGGGAGATGCTCATCCAGGCCAAGCAGGTTTTTGATGAGGTGATGTCCCAAGGGCAGCTGACGGCGGCGCAGGCAGAAGCGGCCACGTTGCAACTGGCTGTGTGCGAAGGCTCGGACTGGTGCTGGTGGTTTGGTGACTACAACCCGTCAGGGACCGTGAGCCTGTTTGAGCGCTTGTACCGCCAACACCTGGTCCACCTCTACCGTTTGCTGGGAAAGACCCCGCCAGAGGAACTGTCGCATGTACTCAGTCGGGGGAGCGGGGAGCCCGCTGCCGGGGGAGTCATGCGGCAGGGACAAAAATCGGACGGGTAAGCTCGCCAAAGAGCCCGGAATTCCATGCATAGGACGGAGGAACTGTGTCCCAACACAGCGCCCAAGTACGATCCACCCTGGACCGGCGCCGCGCCGGTATCCTGCTCCATCCCACCTCCCTGCCCGGACCCGGTCAGCAGGGTGCGTTGGGGGCACAAGCCCACCGTTTCGTGGATTTCCTGGTTTCTGCCGGGATCAGCGTCTGGCAGGTATTGCCCTTGAACCAGCCCCATGGGGGCGGTTCACCCTACCAATGCATGTCGGTGCATGCCGGCAGCACTCAGTTGATTTGCCTGAATGATTTGCAGGCGCGTGGTTGGCTTTCTGATGGCTCTCTGCTGGATGAGCAGGGCATGTTGGACCCCTTTGACTCTCAAGCCCTGCGTCAGGCCCGCGAGGGGTTTATGGCCTCGGCAGATCGTGACGATCAGCGTGCCCTGGAGGACTTCAAGGCGCGCCATGCCTTCTGGCTGGAGGATTATGTCCTGTATCTGGCTCTCAAGCGGGAGCAGGATCGAGCCCCGTGGTGGGAATGGGATCCAGAGCTGCGGGACCGGGATTCAGAGGCCATGGAGGCGGCCCGCCAACGCCTGGCGGACACGCTGGCGCAGTATCGTTTCGAGCAGTTCCTGTTCTATCTGCAGTGGGCGGCGGTCAAGCAACACGCCAACCACCGGGGTATTCTGCTGTTTGGGGACATGCCCATTTTTGTGGCTCATGATAGTGCCGATGTCTGGGCGCATCGTGAACTTTTCGATCTGGATGAGCGGGGGCGACCGATGCATGTGGCGGGCGTGCCGCCGGATTATTTCTCTACCACGGGGCAGCGCTGGGGCAATCCCCATTACGATTGGGAGCGCATGCAGGAGAGCGGGTTTGCCTGGTGGATCGAGCGCATCGGTGCCGCCCTGGAGATGGTGGACCTGATCCGAATCGATCACTTCCGGGGCTTCGAGGCCTACTGGTCCATCCCGGTGGAGGACGACACGGCCATCAACGGGCATTGGACTTTGGCACCGGGTCAGGCCCTGTTTCAGCGGCTGCGGGAGCATTTTGGCACCTTGCCTCTGGTGGCCGAGGACCTGGGAGTGATCACCGATGAGGTGGAGGCCCTGCGGGACGATAATGGTCTGCCGGGGATGAAGATCCTGCAGTTCGCCTTCGAGGGGGGCGCCAGTAATCCCTACCTGCCGCATCGGCACGTGGCGAATGCGGTGGTCTATACCGGCACGCATGATAATGACACGACCCTGGGATGGTTCGAGTCCTGCGGTGAAAGCTTGCAACACCACGTTCTGGACTATCTGGGACACCCGTCAGAACCCATGCCATGGCCGCTGATTCGCAGCGCCCTGGGCTCGGTGGCGCGCCTGGCGGTGATTCCCATGCAGGATGCCCTGGTGCTGGACGGCACGCACCGCATGAATGTGCCCGGGACCACCTCGAACAATTGGTCATGGCGTTTTCAGTGGGATGAAGTGCCCGGGGAACTGGCTTCCGACCTGCGTCACCTGATGGCGTTGTACGGTCGGGAATAGGCTTAGCCTGTCCCAATCACAGAGGGAGCCGGATGGTGTTGAGGCCAAATCGCACCGATCTGGAGTAGGGGTTCCATTTCCACGGGAGGTAATGGCTGGCTGAACAGGAATCCCTGGCCCATGTGGCAGCCATTTTCCAGAAGGAATGTCTGTTGGGCTGGGTGTTCCACGCCCTCGGCAATCACACCCAGGTCCAGGTTGTGACCCAGGCCTATCATCGCTTTGACAATGGTTGCGCCCGGCCGTCGCGAGTCGGACTCCCGGTTGAGTTGAGCCACAAAGGAGCGATCGATCTTGAGACCTTGGACTGGAAGATTGCTCAGGTAGCTCATGGAGGCATAGCCAGTGCCGAAATCGTCGATGGAGAGCGAGAAACCCGCTTCCCACAGTTGTGTGAGGATGGTGATGGCCTCGCCCATGGAGCGCATGGCCGTGCTTTCCGTGATCTCGAATTCCAGCATGTCGGGGGGGATGTCGGCGGCACGGACCATGTTGGCGATGTTGCGTGCCAGGTTCTTCTTGTACAACTCCTGAGTAGAAAGGTTGATGGCGACCGGCACGGTGGCGAGTCCCGCCCTTTGCCACTGATGGATCTGCTCGCAGACCTTCTCCAGTACCACGGGACCGATGCCCAGGATCAGGCCCGTGCTCTCGGCAACGGGGATGAATCGGCCCGGCGGGATCAGGCCAAACTCGGGATGATTCCATCGCACCAGGGCCTCCAGGCTCAGGATGCGACCCGAACCCATGTGGACCCGAGGCTGGTAGAACACCACCAGTTCGTTGCGTTCCAGGCCCTGGCGTAGATCCTGTTCCAGACGGAAACGTTCTTCCAGTTGCTTGTTCAGCGAGGTGGTGTAAAAGCGGTATCCACCCTTTTCGCCATCGGCTTTGGCCCGGTGCAGGGCCGTATCGGCGCGGCGCAGAAGTTCGTCCGTGTTGTCGGCATCCTCGGGATAGAGGGCGATCCCGGTGCTGGCCGTCGCCACCAGATTGTGGTCGTCAATGCTAAAGGGCTCTTCCAGCACACCATGGATGCGCTCGGCCACCGCCAGCGCGTCCTGGTGACTGCTGATTTGCCCGCAGAGGATGACGAAATTATCTCCTCCCAGGCGAGCCAGGCTGTCTTCCTCACGCAGCAGCCCGCGCAGGCGCTGGGCCACGCCGCACAGGAGTTGATCCCCTGCCGCGTGGCCCAGGGAGTCATTCACCAGTTTGAGACCGTCCACGTCAATGGCGAACAGGGCCATCATGTGTTCGTGGCGATGGGCAGATGCCATGGCCTGATCCACGCGCTCACGCATCAGGGCGCGGTTGGGTAACTCCGTCAGTGGATCATAGTGGGCCAGGAAGGTGAGCTGGGCCGACAGGGCCTTCTTGTCGCTGATATCCTCGGCCATCTTCACGAAATGGGTGATCCGGCCCTGGCTATCCCGCAGCGGCGTGATGGTGGCCTGCTCCCAATAGTGCTGGCCGTGTTTCTTGCGCACACACAGTTCACCCTCCCATGCGCGTCCTTGCTTGAGGGTCTGCCAGACCTCTTCCTGAGGGTCTTCATCCGGCTCCAGGCCATGGGCCTGGAGCCGGGCAATCGGTCGGCCCTGTACCTCGCCGGATGAGTAACCGGTGAGTGTGCAAAAACGGGTATTGACGTATTCGATCACGCCTGAGTGGTCGGTCATCACCACAATGCTGGGGCTCTGTTCGACGACCAGGGCGAGTTTCTGGAGTTGCTGGTTCGCCTGCAGCAGGTTGTCCTGTTGCTCGATGCGTTCGGTTTGATCCACCACGTTGCAGATATATTCGCTTCGCCTGCTGATGTGCTGATTTAGGTGGATGATCTTCAGGTCGGCGACCAGCGGTGAGCCATCACGGCTGCACAGCCTGACGCTGTGGCACTGGGACATGCCCTCATTGCGAGCCCGCTGCAGCGCGGAGCCCAGGAACAGGCGGTGTTCCGGAATGGCCATGTGGGAGAATAGCTTGTGATTCAGGGCCAGCAGGCGGTGGGCGGCGGCGTTGCCATCCTGGATGAACCCTTGTTCATCGATGCACAGAACAGGGATGGGCAATTCCTGGTACAGGCCGCTAAAACGGGTGAGCGTCGCCTCGGTGGTTTGCTGACTGTCCTGAAGTGCCTCCTGCTGGATCTTCAACTCCGCATGGTAGATGTGGAGCTGCTCGAGAAGGGATTCCAGATCCAGATCCCCCTCATCCAGCGCGGCCAGGGTGTGCTCGAAGCTGTGATCCCGAAGGATCTGCCGGGCCCTTTCGCGCAGGTGTTGTGGGTCGGTGTGAGGTTTCTTGGTGGACATTCAATGACTGCCAATGCCCCGCATGCGGACACTGTGGGATACCCGTGGCATCTGGGCCAGAAAGACACGGGCCGATGGGCCCGACGTTGTGTGCGGGTCTTCCCGACCAGCGGGTGTCGATTCTAGCAGGAGTGCGTCAAGAAGGCCCATACCGTGAGGGGTTTAACGGTCAACGCAGGCCCCAGGGGGTCTCCATGTCTTCGGGCCACGTCACTGTGTAAGAGAACCGCAGGGTCATCTCTTCGCCTGCTGCAACGGTGCGATGCCAGGCCAGAAGGCCGCGATCTTCATTCATGTCCCGTTCGGAGGGTTCACTGACGTCATCGGCCAGGGTGACCGTGATGCGCTCGTCGCGGGAGACCGGTAACCGGTCCAGAACGGTGACATCCAACTCGCGGTCGTGGCTATTGTGAACGGTCATCAAATGGCTGCGCTGAAGCGTATTGTGGCGTCTCAGGCGGCCTTCCTGGCCCTGTTCGTCACGCTCCAGCTGGACCTGGATGCCAACGCGTTCGTCCACGCCAAAGGCCATTTCCAGCGCGCTGTTCGGACGCAGGCGCGGGAGTTGATGCTGGCCTACAAGGGTGCCGTCCTGGAAGAGGGTGAGTGGCCCCGGCAGGAGCGGCACATCGCCCGTGAATTCGCTTTCGGCGAACAGATAGGCACGAGGTGTCATTCGGGGTACGGCACGTACCGAAAGCCGAGTTTCCATGACTTCCTCACCCAGATTGTGGCGATGGGCCTGGTGATCCGAGGCAATGCTCACCCGGCCTGGTACCCGATAACGGACGGTGAAGGCCGTACCTTCGCTTTGCGCCATGTCGGGCTCGGCTGCCAGGGCCACTTCCGGCATGGACCTGGAGAGCCGAGTTGAGGTGGGGACAGGCTGCGGCACATCCAGGTAGCGAGGAGGTGGCTCCGGCAGGTGCCCCCCGAGTCGAGGCTGGGCCGTGGATAGGTACAAGGGGATGTCCGACCAGTCCTGTCCTGTGTTCTGGCGCACTTCGGCGCGCTGGATCAAGTGCAGTTGCCGGGTGTTGGTGTCCAGGCGGGCCTCATAAAGCGGGGTCCAGCGGGCATCGGGTACGGTGTATTCCAGGGTCACGGTGGCATGGGCCACCTTGGGGCTGTGATAGTGAATATGGGCCTGAAGGCTGTCGCGCTGGCCACTTTGCAGTTGCCCAAGCTCGCGGCGCACCCGTTCGATATCGGCCTCCAGAATGCGCCGCGCCCGCTCCTGTTCATGGATCGCGTCAAGCACCCGAAGGGCCCCTTCACCCACTCGCTTCCAGGCCTGCGGCCATTCGCTGCTGTCCGGCAGGGCCTCCGGGTGTGTGCCCAGTTGCTCAATCAGGCGCATTTGCACCTGATGAGCGCGAATCCGGTCATCGATGGTCCGCGCCTCGTCTTCCAGTGCCTGGAGTTTCTCTGTCAGTGCCTGTTCTCGGGGGTGGGCCAGATCCCGTCCCGGGATCGTTCGGGTTTCCACGCCCCCCAGCCGCATGCCCTCCGGCCCATTGGCCCGCACGCGCAGCGTGTTCACGTCCAGCCGGACCGGCAGTCCGTCAATACTGACAACGCCTTCTCCCGCCTCCAGCCGCACTTCCTTTTCCATGATGATTCCGGCGCGGTCAGGGTAGACGGTCACCTGAGTGATCTGCCCGGCCTGGAGGGCGGGGGCGATGGCCAGGATGACCAGGGTGGTGAAGAACACAGCATGGCGGGTGCGAGTCATCAGTTTCGATTCCTGTCAGGCCGGAGTGGGATTTATTGCCAACGGACCTCGAACACGCAGTGGGTGGCACCCGTGGCGGCGCACTGGGTTTCCGTCACCTGGGTTCTGGGGTGAACCAATACCTGGAACAGGCGCTGGAAGGTGCCTGCATAGTAATCGCATACAGGGTGCGCGGACTGTGCCTCTCGACATAGGGGGCTGTTGGTGATGGTCAGTGTGAGGCTGGGTTGGTGATTGACCTGAAATTGACCGCTGCCGGCAAAGGTCCAGGCATTGCGCTCGATGGCCTTGAGCAGAATGCGGCTTGAGAGCCCGGCTGGAAGGGGTTTCAGTATGGACTGCACTGGCTTGGGAATGCGGTTGGCCAGGAGGTAGTCCCCGGTCAGCTGGCCTGCCTCCAGTGATACGGCGCTGGCCTGCTCTGCAGTGAGTTCTTCTCGCAAGGCGCGGTGCAATGCGGTCACGTCACGCTCGTCCACCATGGCGGTGGGTGGGTGTGCCAGATGCCCGGTGAGGCCGGCGGCTTCAAAGATGCGTGCCGTGACCTGCTCGTCGTGCTGGTGACGCAGAGCCTGGGCCATGCGGGTGATGGAGTTCGGCCCGATCCGGGCCGTGGTTTGATTCTGTTCAGTCATGGTGTGTGCAGTGTGCAATCAGTAACGGAGGCGGCTGGAACTGACAGTGAGCCCCGGTGTGGGAGAACGCTTGTCCGGGTCGTTCGCCGCCTTGGTGGTTGGGTAGATGGGCCTGAAATGGGCTTCCTCGGGCTGGCGTGAGCGCAGTGCCCAGTTCCAGAGGGCCTGGGAGGGCAGGGGAAGCACCAGAAACCAATGCTCCAGAATGGCCAGCACCATGAGTACCGCCAGGAATGTGGCCCCGGCCACTTGGTGCGTGGCAGCCATTGGATCCATGGCCATTTGCACGATCCAGACTGCCGCGATGGTGGAGGCAGTGACGGAGATCGGGAAGAGCAGGTTCATGGGTTTCTTGCGGAAATAACTTTCCAGGTAACGCAGGTGCTCGGGCAGCCACTCCTCATTGAGGTTGCGAACGCCCAGGAACACATTGAGCTTGGTGCTGGTACGCATCACCCACAGAATGAGGAAGGTGTATAGCCCCACCTTGTTGACGCCGCCCCATGTGACCAGGGCAATGGCCAAGGCGGCAATGATGAGGGCGAATTCATGGTAGAGAATTGCCTGAACCGCGTAGAGGAATCGTCCCCAGCCACGAGCCCCCTCAGGACATCGACTGCGTCGGGAGCCTGTGATGACGCCCATGAGGAAACTCATCTCCACCCAGCCCCAGAGAATGATGGCGCCCGTGAAGGCCACGTAGGCCCCATACAGCGTTTGTTGTTGAGCGGTCAGGGCGAGTGTGTAGAGTGCGATGCCCGCGAGTACCGAGGCCCCCAGCATGCTCCAGCGATAGGTCCGTCGTGGCAGACCGTCCAGATAGATGATGGCTCCGGTGCTGAACCACCAGAGAAACACCACATAAAGTATAGGCAAGCCGTATTGAATCACCGGCCCCTCACCGTGGACGGCTGATGGACACCCTCGCGGGCGCTGTGATGGAAAAAGGGGGCGGGCAAAGCAGTTGCCACGGTGCCGTTCATCGCTGCGTTCTCCTCATTTTCCCGGCACACACGGAACCCCGGGGAACTCGGTTCGACTGCGGCCTGAGTCGATGGACGAAACTGTACAGTCTTTTGGTTCTCGGCGGCGAGTCCCGTAGGCCCCCGCTGAGGAGAAGATTCAGGAATCTTGCGCCGAATCAAGAAGCTCCGCGAAAGCGGCGGCATTCGAGGAACCGAACGCATTGAGCTTGTAGCGGACGCCCGTGGCGGGATCTTCCAGGGTCAGACCCCCATCCGACCACCGGGTCAGACGGAAGGGTGGATCCTCGTGGTCTTCCAGCTGGCGACGGTCCAGGGCAATGATGCGCAGCACAGTGCGCATGAAGCCATCGGCGCCTGGTTCAACACGCTTGAGCACCTGGTTCGTCTCGGCATTGAGGATTTCCAGGTAACCACCGGGCTTTTCCTGAGGCTTCAAGTCTATGGACTGTATCACCTCAAGATTGTCGTCAGCGGCTTCCGCGGACCCCGTGGGTTCTGCCCGAGGGGGGGGAGGGGATACCGCGTTGCTGCCCAGGTAATAGATGCCGAAGGCGAGGGCCAGTAAAACAACGCCAATTCCCGGAAAAAGGAATCGGCGCTGGGAACGGGAAGAACCGTTGGAGTCAGTCATCAGGCGGTTTCACCGGCAGTTTCTCGGTGGGTCTGCGGTGCAGATTCGGATTCGGCTGCGTCAGTCGCATCCGGGGTCCGGGCACGATTCTGGTCTTCGGCCATGGCTTCCGCCAGGATGTCGGCCACACGCCGTGCGTTGGGTATGCCGCGTAGCATGGGCTGCGGCGTCATCCAACGCCAGGGTCTGACGTGGGGCCAGAGAATGATATAGGAGACGCGTTCCGGGGGGATGAGCACCAACGGGATATCACCCGTGCCGTCCTTGTAAAGCTTGGCTGAGGCAGATTCGATGACGGAGTAGGGGAGGTTGACACTCATCTGCAAGGCAACGCCGAAACGCATGACGATGCGCTGATTGGTGATGGTGTAGACCGTGGCTCTCGCCGTAAGCCAGGCCAGCAGCATCAGCAAGCCGACGGCCGTCACTGACAGGGTCAGCAGGAAACTGGTGGAGGCAAGGGCTGCCACAAGGGATTGCGTTTCGCCATAGCTAAAGGCGGCACGTAACACAATCAGAATGGCAAGGTAGAAAATGACCTTTCTGACGTGAAATGCCCGAATGGCAAAGGTGCTCCAATGAGGAGCACCTTGCCACAAAATGCGCTCCCCCGAAGGGGGGAGCTCAGGCAGACCACGTATCGGTTCAACGGCGTGGTCGTCGTGACTCACAGCAGGGCTTCCCTACGCTCCGGGGATGCATAGAAGTGACCGCCACCGAAGTAGGCCATGATGCGGTCTTCTTCCAGACGCGTCACGGATTCCATGCTCTTGGTGGAGGGTGCATCGGCGAAGTGATGGGACATCACGGAAACCACGCG
Organism: Ectothiorhodospira sp. 9100; assembly: GCF_022227565.1. NCBI lineage: Bacteria > Pseudomonadati > Pseudomonadota > Gammaproteobacteria > Chromatiales > Ectothiorhodospiraceae > Ectothiorhodospira > Ectothiorhodospira sp. 9100. The sequence goes on along the minus strand of NZ_JAJNAN010000018.1, from coordinate 43,245 downwards.
GACCTCATAGGGACGGCCGTCCTTCAGGCGCTGACCCATGGGCAGCTTGGGATCGGCGTACTTGGCGCGGGCCACCTTGGACAGGAACATCGGCACCAGGATGCGGCGGGCACTGCCCTTGACTTCCACTTCCAGGTAACGGGGCATGGCCTCGGAACGGTCCACCCACACATCGCGAACGGTGCCAGCGGGCTTGTCGTCGGCGGCGAACACGGTCATGCCGCGAGGATCGGGATCCTTTTCGGAGATGCCGAAGCCATGCTTGGTGCTGCGCATGGGCACGATGCGGGGCTCGCCATTCATGGTCACGTCGGGCTCATCGGCACGGTTGGCCCAGGAGGAGGGACCGACGCCGTCGATCATGGGGTTGCCGGTGGGATCCAGCGGCGCACCGGGGAAGGGATATGCCGGCTTGGCGTGGATCTCGCGGGTATCCGGATTGCCGTTGGCAACGATGAAGGAACCGCCGTCCATGGTGGGGAATTCCTTGGGCCCCGGGGCGGCCGGGTAGCCTTGAACGGTAATGTGGGGGGAGCGGTCGGACTCCAGCGGATAACCTTCCCGCTTGTTCTCCCGATGTAGATACCAGACTAGACCTGCGAAGAACAGCCAGAAGACGTACAGGGTGACCTGTGCGACGTCCATATATTCAGTAATGGCACCGGTTGGCATTGCTTTTCCTCCAAGTTTCGGGTGGGTTAGCCGCGTGAAATGGCTGGACCGAACCTCGATCAAGATTGCTTTCGGGTGACGCCCCCGCCTTGCATGGGCGGCCCAAACGCGTTGGGTGATACAAACAACATCAAGTTGACTAGATTTTAGACCACAACATCGCCAATTTCCGGGTCCAGAGGCCCCCCCTGACCCGAAAATTCCTGCTTTCCCAAACGCTCCGGGGCTTGGGCTGCCACACGGGCATGAGCGAGCTTTGGAGCGCTACTTCGGGATAATGCCAGACAAATCGTCGGGGTGTTGGCGCGAGCTGGCTTGAGCATGATCTGGATCAGCTTCACCGGTCAAAGGCTGGGAACAGGGCGGATCAGCTGGAAGATCCGCGCTTGAGTTCGAGGGCCTGTGAGGTATAAAAGCCCCGGGAAATCCGCCGTGTACGCTCCGCACTCCATTCGTCCAGGGACGGCTCTTCGCTGATCAGGCGCAGGAGCTTCTTCTCGGCTACCGGCTCAATCGCGGGGGAACGGTCGCTCTTGGGGAACAGTTTGCCCACGGCGTGCATCACTGACAGGGCGGGCGTGCGTGGGGCGAAGGTGAACAGGATGGCAGCATGGGTGCGCACCGTGAGACCTGCCAGAACACCCACGATGTCATGGTCCTTGTAATGGATGAACGAATCCATGGCCACCACATAATCAAACTCACCCAGTTCGGGTTTGAGAAAGTCGCCCACACGAAAGTCGATTCGACCTTCGCCCAGATCTTCGGCCTCGGCGCGTTCCCGGGCCATGTCCACCAGGTTACCGGCCAGATCGATGGCCACCACCTGGGCGCCACGTTGGGCGGCAGCCACAGAGAGCATGCCGGTGCCACAGCCTGCATCCAGCAACCATTTGCCACTGAGGTCGTCAGGCAGCCAGTCCAGCAGGGTGTTGCGCATCTCTTCGCGCCCGGCACGCACAGTGGCGCGCACCCGGCCGACGGGGGTGTCGGAGGTCAGCTTTTTCCAGGCATCCACCGCGGTGCGGTCGAAGTAGGTCTCGAGCTGACCTCGGCGTTTTTGATAAGAGGGCGTTGGCATCAGTGGAATCCGTTGGCTTGGCTAACGCATTAGCGCCCGAAGTGGGCCTTGGCGTCATACAGCGTGTCGATGGAGATCTCGTGGAGACCCTTTTCCTTGGCAAAGCGTTCAGTGTTGCGACGGGCCTTGCCGCGCACGAAGAAGGGGATCTTGCGAAGCTCCTTCTCGGCATCGGCTGTCCACACGGGTTCGCCGTCCTGGACGGGCTCGGGAGCGGTTTCGGCCGGGGTAGCCTCGGTGTGCGCTTCGGCCGAACTTGTCGCCACACGGCGTTCCGTCGTGCCGGTGCCACCCAGATGTGAGGGGGCGGCTTCAGCGTGGAATTCGAAGTCTTCCCGGAACATGCCCAGCAGGTGCTCTTCAAGACCCATCATCAGGGGGTGAACCCAGGTATCGAAGAGTACATTGGCGCCGCCAAAGCCCATCTGCGGTGCGTAGCGGGCCGGGAAGTCCTGCACATGGACGGGGGCGGAGATGACGGCGCAGCCCACGCCCAGGCGTTTGGAGATGTGTCGTTCCATCTGGGTGCCCAGCACCAACTCGGGCTGCAACTCCGCCACCTGGGCCTCCACTTCAAGATAGTCATCGGTGATCAGCGGGGTGACGTCATAGAGCTTGGCAGCCTCACGCACCTCGCGGGCAAACTCGCGACTGTAGGTGCCCAGGCCGACCACCTTGAAGCCGAATTCCTCGGTGGCCACACGGGCAGCGGCCACCGCGTGGGTAGCGTCGCCGAAGATGAAGACGCGTTTTCCGGTCAGGTAGTTGGAGTCCACCGAACGGGAATACCAGGGCAGGCGCGACTGTGCGTTCTCCAGGGCGGGTGCGGGGTCCACCTTGGCGATCTCGGCAACTTCCTGAATGAATTCCCGGGTGGCGCGTACACCGATGGGGGTCACGCGCGTGTAGGGTTGTTTGAAGGTCCGCTCGAGCCATTTGGCCGCGGTCTGGGCGATCTCCGGATAGAGGACCACGTTGAAGTCGGCCTCGCCCAGGCGGGCGATGTCGGCCGGAGTGGCCCCCATGGGAGCCGTCACATGGACATCGATCCCCAGGCTGCCCAGCAATTGGGTGATTTCCTGGATGTCATCCCGGTGGCGAAAGCCCAGGGCCGTGGCGCCGAGCAGGTTGCAGCGGGGCCGACGAGAACCGGCATCGTCCGCGGGGCGGGCATCGGCATTGCCGGCCAGGGAACGCACCAATTGATAAAAGGTTTCCGAGGCCCCCCAGTTTTCCTTGCGTGAATAGGAAGGCAATTCCAGGGGGATGGCCGGCACCGGCAGGCCGAGTGTCTGGGACAGGCCGCCCGGGTCGTCCTGGATCAGTTCGGCGGTGCAGGATGATCCCACCAGCAGGGCCTGGGGTTTGAAGCGCTCATAGGCCTCAATGGCCGTGTTGCGGAACAACTCTGCCGTATCCTGGCCCAGGTCGCGGGCCTGGAATGTGGTGTAGGTCACCGGAGGGCGCTGATTGCGCCGTTCAATCATGGTGAACAGCAGGTCCGCATAGGTGTCTCCCTGGGGAGCATGCAGGACATAGTGCAGCCGTTCCATGCCGGTGGCCACGCGCATGGCGCCCACGTGGGGTGGCCCTTCATAGGTCCATACCGTCAGTTGCACGAATCAGACCCTCAATTTGGCCCGGCGCATCAGCGGTCGGGCAAATAGTTCAGCAAGGTCGGCCGCCTGATCGTAGCCCTGAATCGGGGTGAAGACCAGTTCGATCGACCACTTGGTTGTCATGCCTTCCGCCTCCAGCGGGTTCGCCAGACCCAGGCCGCAGACCACCACGTCCGGGTGTGCCTCGCGGCAGCGGTCCAGTTGCTTGTCCAGGTGCTGTCCTTCGCTCAGGCAGGTATCTTTTGGCAGCATGGCCAACTCTTCGGCCAGATGCTGGCGATGCAGGTAGGGCGTACCGACTTCCACCAGTTCCATGCCCGCCTCACGGTGCAGAAAACGAGCCAGGGGGATTTCCAGCTGGGAATCCGGAAACAGGAAGATGCGCTTGCCCTTGAGTTCCTCAGTGATATGAGACAGACCGCGTTGCGCCCGCTCAATCCCCGGTGTGGTGACGCGATCGAAGAGCCCCGCATCCACTCCAAAGGCATCGGCCGCGGCTCGCAGCCATCCGGTGGTTCCTTCCACGCCCAGCGGGAAAGGGGCGGGCAGACGTGTGGCGCCCAGGCCCTCCAGGGCGCGCGCGGTCTCATTCAGGAAGGGCTGCGCCAGGATATACCGCGTGTTGGGACCGACGGCCGGCAGTTGATCCGAGCGTCGGGCTGGCAGATAGCGCACCTCATGGATGCCCATCTCGGCGAACAACCGGGTGAACTGATCCTCGACGATGTCAGCCAGCGAGCCTACCACCAGCAGGGAGGCTGGGTCGGCCTCGGTCTCCCGGGGGAGTTCCGGCACCAGGGCGGCGAGGCAGGTATCCTCACCCTGAGTGAAGGTGGTCTCGATACCACTGCCGGTATAGTTGAGCACCCGCACCTGGGGCATGTACTGCTGGGACAGGCGGGAAGCGGCCTTGGCAAGATCCAGCTTGATGACCTCGGAGGGACAGGACCCCACCAGGAACAGCATGCGAATATCCGGGCGCCGCTCCAGCAGTCGCGCGACGACGCGATCCAGCTCTTCGTTGGCATCCGCCAGTCCGGCCAGGTCGCGCTCCTCGATCAGGGCCGTGCCAAAACGGGGTTCGGCAAAGATCATGACGCCGGCTGCCGATTGCATCAGGTGGGCGCAGGTACGTGAACCCACCACCAGGAAAAAGGCATCCTGAATCTTGCGATGCAGCCAGATGATGCTGGTCAGGCCGCAGAAGACTTCATGCTGACCCCGTTCACGGATAATGGAAAAGTCCACGGTCTGCTCCGAGCCGTCGCTGACGGAAGGTTGCGGTGCGCCTGTCATTTGGCGGACTCCTGGCCGGAGGCTGCTGCTCGGGCCTTTTTCGCCTCGGCTTCGCCCAGGCGGGCAGCGCGCAATTTAATCAGGAACTGTGCCGCATTGACCACGTAGACGGTATAAGCCACGAGTGCCAGATACATCTGCTGTTCCGCGCTCATGAAGTTCCAGAACAGCGACGCCATGTAGACGGTGTGCAGGGCAATCACCAGCATGCTCACCATGTCTTCCCAGAAGAAGGCCTTGGCAAACAGGTAATGGCCGAAGACAACCTTCTCCCAGATCGCGCCGGTGATCATGATGGTGTAAAGGATGAACGTCTTGACGACGATGGAGGCGTGAGCGAGCCACAGGCCTTCCCCCGTGGTCAGGTATCGCACCACCAGCCAGGTACTGATGATGAAGACCAGGAACTGCAGCGGTGCCAGGATACCTTGCACGAGTGTCCACGGGGTTTCATCCCGCCGCCGACGCTGCTCGGGGGTGTACAGGGGGCGGGGCTTGCGATCCCCGGCTCCGGCATGCTGCATCGGGTATTTCTCCAGTCAACTCAACGTGGTGCGCTGAGTTTGTACAAGCCCCCTGGCTTTGTCAATCAAGCTGGACGTAAGGATTGGTTGACATTCCCGGATGTCGTAACCATGATTTTCGTAGGTGAAAATACCCGCAGGCCTGCTAAACTGCCTCCGTTGACAAGCCCGGATCGGTGGTCAGGTTTTCCGGACGGGTGAGAGGGTCGCGTCAGTCCAGGCGGCCCGCTTTCAGCCCTGGGGGGAGATGTATGGTCACTGCGAGACGTCAGCTTGGTCGCGAGGGTGGGGAGTCCTCACTGAATCCGGGAGGTGAAGCCGAGCGGAGTGGCGCGACCCAGCGAGGCGGACAAGCTGAAGGTGCCTGCCGGTCGCCGGTGCCAGGCACCCACCGAATGTGTCCCGAGTCCATGCGAAAGGAGTTGTCCCACGTCATTGAGGGCGAGATTATTCCGCGCCTGATGATGGCGCATCGCTCGGAAGAGGCGGTCCGCGGCAGCGCGGCGAAGGATGTCCCGGGGGATCCTGAAGGGGTGTCCATCGGTGTGCCGGTGGTGGAGGAGTTCTCGCGGATGGTGATCGAGCATGACGCCGCCGCGGCGCTGGCTTATGTAGACACCCTGAGGGCTCAGGGAACCGCCCTGGAAAGTGTGTTCGTTCACCTGCTGGCCCCCACGGCAAAGCGGTTGGGCGAGTTGTGGGAGGAGGATCAGGCCGATTTCACCGAAGTCACCGTGGGGTTGTGCCGCCTGCAGCACGTCCTCCGGGAGTTGGGCGGCGCCTTTGAGGGTGAGGTGGATCCGCACAGGGTGAGCGGCAAGCGCATTCTCATGTCCCCCATTCCCGGAGAGCAGCACACCTTCGGTTTGATGATGATTTCCGAATTTTTCCGCCGCGAGGGCTGGGATGTCACCTGTGACCCTTCCCTGTCCATGCGGGATCTGAACCATCTGGTGCGCCAGGAATGGTTTGACATAGTGGCCTTGTCGGTCAGTTGTCAGACCCTGCTCGACAAGGTCACCACCACTGTGCGCGGGGTGCGGCGCGTGTCGCGCAATGCTTCCGTAGGAATCATTGTCGGGGGGCGGCTGTTTACCGAAAACCCTCAACTGGTGTCGGTGGTGGGTGCGGATGAGACGGCCCAGGACGGCGCCTCGGCAGTGCGGAGGGCGGAGGCCATGCTGGCACGACGCACCGGCTGCTTCACCAGGGATATGGGGCCGATATGATGTTTCCAACCAGGATTTGAAACCGATAAGCGTGGAGCTCGTGAAGCCGTTCAAAGCCCCCAAGCAGGTGCTCGGTGACCTGGAACCCGACGAAGTCGCCTCCCTGGTGGCGACGGCGGCCGATGTTTCCCTGGTGCTCGATGAGACCGGTGTCATCCGCGATTTGGCCCTGGGCAGTGATGATCTCACCATGGAAGGGTACGGGCAGTGGGTGGGGAAGCCATGGGTGGATACAGTCACGGTGGAGAGTCGAGGCAAGATTGAGGCCCTGCTTCGTGATGCGTCCTCGCCCAGCAATGTGCGCTGGCGCCAGGTCAATCATCCTTCCAGTCGCGGCCAGGATGTGCCGGTCATGTACTCCGCCATTCAGGTGGGGGAAGGCGGGCGTGTGGTGGCCATGGGGCGGGATCTGCGAGGTGTGGCGGCACTGCAGCGACGCCTCGTTGAGGCGCAGCAATCCATGGAGCGGGAGTATGCCCGTCTGCGTCATGCCGAGACCCGGTATCGCCTGCTGTTTCAGGTGTCTTCCGAGGCGGTACTGATCATGGATGCGGCAACCCATAAGGTGGTGGAGGCCAACCCCGCGGCAGGCGAACTGCTGGGGGATGCGTCCCATAAATTGGTCGGGAGGGTCTTTCCGGAAGGTTTCGATCTGGAAAATACCCAGATGGTTCAGGATATGCTGGCCACCGTGCGTGCCACCGGTCGGGCCGAGGATATATCGGTCTGTTCCCTGGGTGGCGAACAGGCATTCATGATTTCTGCTTCGTTGTTCCGTCAGGACAACGCCTCCCATTTTCTTGTGCGTCTGCGTTGTCCTCGTGCCGAGGCTCTGGCCTCCGTGGGGCCGCAAAGTGCGTCCCGCGTCTTGAGTATGGTGGAGCGGGCCCCGGATGGCTTTGTGGTCACCGACATGAGCGGGCGCATTCTCAGTGCCAACCCGGCCTTTCTCGAGATGGCGCAACTGCCCACGGAAGAGCAGGCCCGTGGGGAATCCCTGGGCCGCTGGCTGGGACGCCCCGGCGTGGACCTTGGCGTGCTGATCGGCAACCTGCGTGAACACGGCGCGGTGAGGCTGTTTGCCACGGCGCTGCGCGGTGAGTACGGGTCTGCTTCCGAGGTGGAGATTTCCGCGGTGGCGGTGCTCGGCCTCGAGGAGCCCTGTCTGGGATTTACCATTCGTAACGTGGGTTCACGTCTGGCGCGCGAGACCCGGGTGAGTCGTGATGGTCCCCGCTCCGTGGAGCAGCTCACTGAATTGGTGGGCCGGGTCCCCCTCAAGGATCTGGTGCGCGAGAGCACGGACATGATCGAACGACTGTGCATCGAGGCAGCCCTGGAACTCACCAATGACAACCGGGCTTCGGCGGCCGAGATGCTGGGGCTGAGCCGGCAGAGTTTCTATGTGAAGTTGCGCCGTTATGGTTTGGGTCACCTGGCCCAGGAGAACGAGGAAAAGCTCTGAAGCTTGACCTCTGTCAAGGCGTGGCGTGACGCCCTTTGTGGGGTGTCCATTTGTCATTACTTATGGTGTCTCCGCGGGGTGTAAATGGTGCTTGACGAAAGGGGGGGGCGCGTATAATTTAGCCGCCATGTCGCTCCCTCAGCCCCGTGCCATTCTTGAAGTCACTCATCCGGTCACCTGGTTTCCGCCCATGTGGGCCTACGCGTGTGGCGTGGTCTCCGCCGGTGTGGCGCTGGGAGAACGCTGGGTTCTCATCATTGTCGGTGTCATGCTGGCCGGCCCGCTCATCTGCGGCACCAGCCAGGTGGTGAACGACTGGTTTGATCGCCATGTGGATGCCATCAATGAGCCTCATCGCCCGATCCCTTCTGGTCGTATCCCGGGTCAATGGGGGCTCTGGTTGGCCATTCTCTGGACGCTGGCCTCCCTGGCACTGGCCACGGTCCTGGGGATCTGGGGTTTTATTGCTGCGGTTTTCGGTCTGATCCTGGCTTGGGCCTACAGCGCCCCGCCAACCCGCCTCAAGCGCAATGGGTGGTGGGGCAATTCCGCCGTGGCCATCTGCTATGAGGGCGTGCCCTGGTTCACCGGCGTGGTGGTGATGGCGGGTGTCTTCCCCGACTGGCGCATCATTGCCGTGGCCCTTCTCTACAGTATTGGCGCTCACGGCATCATGACCCTCAACGACTTCAAGTCCGTGGAAGGTGATCGGCAGATGGGCCTGGGTTCCTTGCCGGTAAAACTCGGAGTTGATCGCGCCGCCAAGCTGGCCTGCTGGGTGATGGCCATCCCGCAACTTATTGTGGTTGCCTTGCTGCTGACCTGGGGTGCTCCCATCTACGCTGCCGCCGTGGCTGTATTGCTGGTGGTGCAGGTTGGCCTCATGGTGCGTCTGCTCAAGCGGCCCAAGGAACTGGCTCCGTGGTACAACGCCACGGGCATCACGCTCTACGTCAGTGGCATGATGGTCACCGCCTTCGCCCTGAGCAGCATGGACCTGATGGCGTCGTGAATACCCGGTGGGCAGGTGAACGGAGCTTGATCCAGGCGCCGTTCCTGGTCCCTGTCTGGCATGCCCAAGCTGCGCACCGGACTTCACCCAGGGTGATGCGCCTCTTCAATGACCACCGTTTGTCTGTTTGTATCCGGTGCGTCAGCTGGGCAGCTGGCCTGCATGTCCCGCGTCATCTTTCCCCGATCCTGTCCCTGATACCTTCTCGCGCGGGTGTACGGGTCCGTGTGCGTTCCCAGGCGGATTGGACCCTCAGGCACAGTCTCCATCGTCGCGCTCCCTGGGGCGCGCTTTTCCCTGCGGCGGCCCTGGGTGACCCTGGGCGTCGCGGCAACCGGAACAGGTGAATGTAATGGCTGAAACACAGACCTTTGATGTTGTTGTCGTGGGCGGTGGCCCGGCGGGCGCGACCGCGGCCAACGACCTGGCCCGTGCGGGCCGCAAGGTATTGCTGCTGGACCGCGGTGGGCGTATCAAGCCCTGTGGTGGGGCGATCCCGCCGGTGACCATGACCGAATTCGAACTCCCCGAGTCGGTGCTGGTGGCCAAGGTCCGCTGCGCCCGCATGTTTTCGCCCAAGGATCGCAAGGTGGACATGCCCATCCAGGGGGGTTACGTGGGCATGGTGGATCGCAAGACCTTCGACGAGTGGCTGCGCAAGCGTGCCGCCGAGGGGGGGGCAGAGCGACGTGCTGGCACCTACGAGCGGATTGATCGCGACGGGGACGGCACCGCCATCGTCCGTTACAAGGATGACTCGGGTGAAGAGGTAGGGGTGCGCGCCCGGGCGGTGATCGGTGCCGATGGTGCACGCTCCACCGTGGCCCGGCAGGAGGTGCCTGGTGCCGAAAAGATCCCGCACGTGGCTGCCTATCACGAGATCATCAGCCGTCCCACCGCCAACGATGCGGAGTTTGATCCCGAGCGTTGCGATGTGTACTACCAGGGCAAGCTGTCTCCGGACTTCTACGCCTGGGTGTTCCCCCACGGCGATACGGTAAGCGTCGGTGTGGGGTCGGCCCATAAGGGTTTTTCCCTCAAGGGCGCTGTGGCAGATCTGCGCAAGTCGGCGGGCATGGAAGATTGCGAGACCCTGCGTCGCGAAGGCGCGCCGATCCCCCTGTATCCCATGAAGTGCTGGGACAACGGCAAGGATGTGCTGCTGGCGGGGGATGCGGCGGGCGTGGTGGCACCAGCCTCCGGCGAGGGTATCTATTACGCCATGCTGGGCGGCCGCCTGGCCGGTGAGGCGGTGGCCGCGTTCCTGGAATCCGGTAATCCGGCCATGCTCAAGCAGGCCCGCAAGCGCTTCATGAAGGCCCATGGGCAGATATTCTGGATCCTGGGGATCATGCAGCGTTTCTGGTACAGCAGCGACAAGCGCCGGGAACGGTTTGTGGCCATCTGTCGGGACAAGGACGTGCAGGAACTCACCTGGCAGGCCTACATGTACAAGAAACTGGTCAAGGCCAAGCCGCTCGCCCATATGCGTATCTTCTTCAAGGATATGGGGCATCTGCTCGGGCTGTCCCGGGTGTGATCCGTCCTTAAGGCACGCATGTCGGAACTCTTCGCCACGGGTCGCATCGTTGATCTCATCCTTGTGGCGATGCTGCTGGAAGGCGCCTTGCTCTTCTGGTGGCATCGCCGCACGGGGCGCGGGTTTCCCGTGGATTTGATTGCGACCACGCTCCTGGCCGGTGGGTTTCTTTTGCTGGCCCTCCGGGCCGCCTTGACCGGGTCCGCCTGGCCCTGGGTTGCCCTTTGGTTATTTGCCGGACTGGTAGCTCATCTGGCAGATCTCCGGCGTCGGCTTTGGTGACTCATGGGCTTTGAGGTGCGCGAACCCTCGGGTGATGATTGCCGGGATCCTGAATCCAAGGGCCGTCACCTGGACGTGTGTCTCTCGGGGCCCGTGGGCTACCGCAAGTCCACGGGCCTTGAGCGTTATGATCTGCTCAATCAGGCCTTGCCCGAACTGCGTCTGGACGAGATTGATCTTTCCGTTTCACTGGCCGGGCGCACCTTGCGGGCCCCCTTGATGATGGCTCCCATGACCGGGGGTGATGCGCGCACCCATGAACTCAACTGTATCCTGGCCGCTGCTGCCCAGCGCTGGGGATTGCCCATGGGGGTGGGAAGTCAGCGGGTGGCCATCGAGGACTCGACCCGGGCCCGCTATTTCCAGTTGCGGGACGAGGCCCCGGATGCCGTGCTCTTTGCCAATATCGGCGGGGCCCAGCTGGTCAAGGGCTGGGGGGCCGAGGAGGCACGTCGTGCTGTGGCGATGATTGGGGCCGATGCCCTGTTCGTGCATCTCAACCCCATGCAGGAGGCGGTGCAGGGGGGTGACCTGGATTTTCGTGGGTTGGCAGGCCGACTGGCCCGGCTCTGCGAGGATCTGGCTGCCGACGGCATCCCGGTATTTGCCCGAGAGGTCTGTTTCGGGCTGAGTGAGCAGGCGGCCCGCGAACTGGCTGCCTGTGGCGTCGCCGGCCTGGATTGCGCCGGTGCCGGCGGTACCTCCTGGGCCAGGGTGGAGGCCCTGTGTACCGAGGGCGAGGGGGAGAGGCACCTGGGGCAGGTCTTTGGTGAGTGGGGGATTCCCACCGCTGAGAGCATTGTCAACGTCCGGCGGGTGGCCCCCGATCTCCCACTGATCGCTTGCGGGGGGCTGCGCACGGGGCTCGATGTGGCCAAGGCCCTGGCCCTGGGCGCGAATGTGGCCGCCATGGCCAGGCCGTTTCTGATCAAGGCCGCCCAAGGGCCAGAGGCACTGGATGGCTTCATCTCGCAGGTGCTCAGGGAACTGCGGGTGGCCATGTTTGCCAGCGGTGCCGGGGATGTATCCGCCCTGCGCGGTACCCTGACTCACCGCTGAACCAAACCCTGTCCTCCTCTGTGGGAGTCCTGATTGTGTGAGCCGGCCTTGCCGGCGAATGGCGGTGGCCGCCGATGCATCCCTTCGCGGCCAGGGCCGCTCCCACGGGGTGGGCTAGATCAGGGGGAACATCACCGTCAGGGTCCAGCCCAGGAAGGCGGCCAGGGCGAAGCCATCCGCCCAGGGGCGCTGTACCGGCCGGCTGACCAGCAGGGGCAGGGCCAGCATCACCGGCAGCAGGGGCAGGATGATCAGCAGGAACATCATGCCATCGACGATGGCTGCGGCGACCCCCACCGTGACCATGGTGATCAGGGCCACGCCCAACCCGACGCCCAGCCCCCGCCAGCCGGTGCGTCCCTGCAGGGCGGTGGCAAAGGCAACCGCCCAGGGCAGGATCAGCAGGGTCAGGATGGGTAGATAGGGCAGTCGATGCAGCGGCGGCCACCAGGCCAGCCACAGGGCCGCTCCCATCACCCCAAAGGCCAGCACCAGCACACCCAGCATGATCGGACCCCAGGCCAGGTCGGGCCATTCAGGACGGGGCGGACGGGTGCCCAGCGCCAGCCAGATACCCCCGGCCAGGGCCAGCCACAGGGCGAATTGGGGGCTGACCAGGATCCCGCCGATGCCATCCAGATGGATCACCTCCCCAATGCCAATGAGCAGCAGGGTGGCCAGCACCCCACTGATGGCGGCTCGCACCAAGGGTCGCCGGGTGCGCCCCTGTATTTCTGCCTGGGCCGTATCCAGGCGCAGTCGATCGCCATCCACCCAGAAGGGCGCCAGGGCACGCCAGAGAACGAGAACCCCCACAAGATTCAGCAGCCACCAGAGCATGGGGCTCACCCCGTTGCCCTGTGGTGGGGCGATCTGTGAGACCTGGGCCAGCCAGTCAATGGAGGCGGTATGAGACTGGGGGCTGAACAGCACACCGATATGCTCCACGCCAGGGATCACCTCAAGGGCCCGGGCAGTGCCTGCGGCCGGATCACCCCCGGGGCCGCCGGCCTTTTCCAGCAGGGTCTGCGCCGCCTCCAGGAACGGTCCTTCCCAGGCCCCGGCCATCAGCAGCAGGTTGGGAGGGCTTTCCGGGGTGACTTCGCTCTGCCCGGGGGACACGGCCACCACGGCCCGGATTGGCTGGGTGGTTTCCATGGCCGCATCGATCACGGCACCGGCACCCAGGGAGTGGCCCAGGAGGGACAGTCGCCCGGCATCCACCTCCGGTTGTTCGCCCAGTAACGCCAGGGCCGATCGCACATCTCGCTGGAACTGCTCGGGATCGTTCCACCAGTCCAGCGGCGCGCGGTTGCGTCCATGTCCACTGAGGTCAGGCAGGGCCACCACGAAGCCCGCATCGGCGAGTGCCAGTCCCCAGGTACGCATCAGTTGGGCTGAACCGGCAAAGCCATGAGCGACCACCACGCCGGGGGCGTGGTTGGCACTGTTCGGCAGGAGCAGGGTGACCGGCACTCCGTCCTGTTCCATCTGGCGTTGCTCGACCCCCCGCCCGGCGTCGATCACCAGGGTCCAGGCCGTGATGATCACCGTGAGGGCGAGCAGGGCGGTGATGATCCTGAGTGCGGGATGGCGTGTGTGCATGGGGTGGGTTTTCCTTGTCTCCGATCGGCGCTCGGGGCCATTGTTCCAATGGGTGTCTATACCGCGATGACCTCGGTGGTCACGACGCCTGCCCGAGCCCCGCCTGAGCCGGCAACCAGTCCATGATCTCGCCGGGGTGCTGGATGAAGCCGTCAGCGCCCCAGGTCTCCGGGGACTGAGCGGCATCGATATAGCCGTAGCGGGCCACCAGCGTGCGCATGCCCGCGGCCCGTCCTGCCTGGATATCCCGCAGGGCGTCACCGATATAGAGGCACTGCCCGGGGGTGCTGCCAGACTGCTCGCAGGCCAGCAGCATGGGCATGGGGTGGGGTTTGCACTCTGCGGTCGTGTCGCCACTGATCACCGTGGCGGCACGATCATACAGGCCCATGGAGCGCAGCAGGGGATCGGTGAGAAAGGCCGGCTTGTTGGTGACCACGCCCCAGTTCATGCCTCGGGATTCAATGGCTTCCAGCACCTCGTCCATGCCAGGGAACAGGCGACTCTCCCGGTGGATGTGGGCCATGTAAATCTCGATAAAGCGCTCCCGCAGTCCATCGAAGACGGCCCCGGCGGCCTCGGGGAAGCCCAGGGTCACCAGGGCCGACGTGCCGTGGGAGACCTGATCACGGACCTGTTCGAAGGGCAGGGGCGTCAGGCCCCGCTCCCGCTGCAGGCAGTGCAGGGCGTGATACAGGTCCGGGGCGGTGTCGGCCAGGGTACCGTCCAGGTCGAACAGGATGGTGCGCAAGGGTCAGTCTTCCCGTACGGCGTGGGCCAGGTAGTTCACATCGACACCCGGGCCCAGGCGGTAGCTGCGATTGATCAGGTCGTAGTGCATGCCTGTGAGGTTGCGCAGGGACAAGCCGGCCTGCCGCATCCATGCCTCCATTTCCGAGGGACGGATGAAGCGGGCGTACTCATGGGTACCGGGGGGCAGCATGCGCATCAGATATTCGGCCCCCAGGATGGCCATGGCAAATGACTTGGGTGTGCGATTCAGGGTAGCCACGCACAGATGTCCGCCCGGCTTGAGCAGGCGCGCGCAGGCATCGAGCACCGAGCCCGGGTCGGGGACGTGTTCCAGCATCTCCATGCAGGTGATCACGTCGAACTGGCCCGGCATCTCTGCCGCCAGGGCCTCGGCGGAACTCTGCCGGTAGTCCACTTCCAGGCCGGATTCCAGCAGGTGCAGGCGCGCCACACCCAGGGCATTTTCACCCATATCGATGCCGGTGACCTGGGCACCCCGGCGGGCCATGGCCTCCGACAGCAGGCCGCCGCCACAGCCCACGTCCAGCACCTTCCTGTCCTGCAGGCCGGCGCGTTCCTCGATGTAGTCCAGCCTGAGCGGGTTGATTTCATGCAGGGGGCGGCATTCACCCTCCGGGTCCCACCAGCGGTGGGCCATGTCATCAAACTTGGCGATCTCGGCAGCGTCGACGTTGGTATGTATCTCGGACATTGGGGGTGTCATCACGGGTCGGTTGGGTGGCTCAGTCGGCCTCTGCAATGCGGGTCTGCCAACGGGATATCCGTTGGCGCAGCTGAGTCTCATCAATGGTGGTGAGTTGGCGATCCCGCAACAGCGGGCGGCCTGCCACCCACGTATCGCTGACCTGGTGACGACCCACGGCATACACCAGATGAGAGACAGGATCGTACACGGGCTGACTTTCCAGTTCCCCCAGGTTGACGGCGACCATGTCCGCGCTCTTGCCCGGGACGAGGGAGCCGATTTCATCCGCCAGGCCCAGGGCCCGGGCACCGTTGAGGGTGGCCATGCGCAGCGCGGTGTGGGCGGGCAGGGCGGCGGCGTTGCCGCTGACGCCCTTGGCCAGCAAGGCGGCGGTGCGCATCTCGCCGAACATGTCCAGGTCGTTATTGCTGGCCGTGCCGTCGGTGCCCAAAGCCACGTTCACACCCGCCTCCACCAGGGCCTGCACAGGGCAGAATCCGGAGGCCAGCTTCAGGTTGGATTCGGGGCAATGCACCACGTGGGTGCCGGCGTCGGCCAGATGGGCGATCTCACCGGCTTCCAGTTGGGTCATGTGCACGGCCATGAGGTGGGGGCCGGCCAATCCCAGCTGCGCGAGGCGCTCCAGGGGATGGACGCCAAAGCGGGCCTTGGATTCCTCCAGTTCATGGGCCGTCTCGTGCACGTGCATGTGCACGGGCATGTCCAGTTCCGCGGCCAGGGTGGCCAGGCGCTTGAGGGGTTCATCGGCCACGGTGTAGGGGGCGTGGGGGGCAAAGCAGAACGACAGCAGGCCCTCGCCCTTGTGACGGTCGAAGATGTCCAGGCCCTTGTCGATGTACTCGGAGGCCTGCGACGCCCAGGCGCTGGGAAAGTCGATGACGATCAGGCCGATGGCAGCGCGGATGCCCACCTGGCCGCTCACCTGAGCGGTGGTCTCCGGGAAGAAATACATGTCGTTGAAGCAGGTGGTGCCACCGCGCAGCATCTCTGCCGCTGCCAGCAGGGTGCCATCATGGACAAAGTCCTCGCCGACGAAACGCCCCTCGGCGGGCCAGATGTGGTTCTGCAGCCAGTCCATCAGCGGCAGGTCATCGGCCAGCCCGCGCAGCAGGGTCATGGGGGAGTGGGTGTGGGCGTTCACCAAGCCGGGGATCAGGGCATGCTGATTCAGGCGTCGATGGGTTTCGCCGTGATAGCGCGACTCTGCTTCCGCCGTGGGTAGCAGATCCAGGATGCGACCTTCGTGAACCACCAGGCTGTAGCCTTCCAGCACCGTATCGTCCGGCTCCACTGGCACGATCCAGCGGGGGGTGATGATCTTGTCGACGCTTTGCATCCGCGCAAGATAACGATTACAGGAGGGTTGGACAAGTATTCAGCCTGGAGCGGGCTGTGGCACGAGGCGGCATATCCTGGCAAAGTACGCGGCTACCCACCGCCAACCCGACATGCCATGAGCACACACACGCACGACTCCATTCGCGCGGTCCAGTGGACCGGTACCCACCTCAGTCTGCTGGATCAGCGCCTGCTGCCCCATGAGAGCGTCTATCTGGAAACGGATAGGGCCACGGCAGCGGCAGATGCCATCCGTGACATGGTGGTCCGCGGGGCCCCGGCGATCGGTGTGACGGCTGCCTACGCGGTGGTGCTGGCTGCGCGCAGCGCCTGGTCCGAGGATGGTCAGGGCTGGCGCGCGTCCATGGCGGCCGATCTCAAGGCCCTGGCGGACTCCCGTCCCACGGCGGTGAACCTGTTTTGGGCCCTGGAACGCATGGGGCAGGTGATGGAAGGGCTGCCCGATGGCCAGGACCCGGAGCCTGCCCTGCTGGCGGAGGCCGAGCGCATCCACCAGGAGGACGTGGATGGTAACCGGCACATGGGGGACCTGGGGGCGGCCCTGTTGCAGGACGGACGGGATGTGCTCACCCATTGCAACACCGGTTCCCTGGCCACGGGGGGCTATGGCACGGCCCTGGGGGTCATTCGCAGTGCCTACGCCCAGGGGCGGGTCAGGCATGTGTATGCCGATGAGACCCGCCCCTGGTTGCAGGGCGCACGCCTGACTGCCTGGGAACTGGTGCAGGACGGGATTCCCGTGAGTCTGATGTGCGAGGGGGCGGCGGCCAGCCTGATGCGCGAGGGTCGCGTGGGTTGGGTCATTGTCGGGTCGGATCGGATTGCCGCCAATGGCGATGCGGCCAACAAGATCGGCACGTATGGTCTGGCGGTGCTGGCCCGTCATCATGGGGTGAAGTTCATGGTGGTGGCGCCTACCACCACCATCGACATGAACGCGCCCAGTGGCGCAGAGATTCCCATTGAGGAGCGCGGCCAGGAGGAAGTACTGGAACTGGCTGGTCGCCGTGTGGCTGCCCCGGGAGCCGCCGCCTGGAATCCGGCCTTCGACGTAACCCCGGCAGGGTTGATCGATGCGATCGTCACGGAGCGTGGGGTGGTGGAACAACCCAATGCACAGAAGATGAAGGCGCTATTCGCGGCCGACTGAGCCGAGGACGACACGACCGGGGGCTGGCGATGCCAGCCCTCTTCACTGCTGCCCCTCTCGCCAATGTGGTATCATCCGGCGTTTGTTTCAGTCCTTCCATGTCAACCACAGCGCCCCGAGACTGAATGGTCGAATTCGCCAAAGAAATCCTGCCCGTCAACCTGGAAGACGAGATGCGTCAGTCCTATCTGGACTACGCCATGAGCGTCATCATCGGTCGAGCGCTTCCGGACGTGCGCGACGGGCTTAAACCGGTGCACCGTCGGGTGTTGTACGCCATGCGCGTGCTGGGCAACGATTGGAATAAGCCGTACAAGAAGTCCGCCCGTGTGGTGGGTGATGTCATCGGTAAATACCACCCCCATGGGGACTCGGCCGTGTACGACACCATCGTGCGCATGGCTCAACCCTTTTCCATGCGCTACATGCTGGTGGATGGACAGGGCAACTTCGGCTCGGTGGACGGTGACGCCCCGGCAGCCATGCGATACACGGAAGTGCGCATGGCGCGGATCGCCCATGAACTGCTGGCGGACATCGACAAGGAGACGGTGGACTTTGTCGATAACTACGACGGTTCCGAGACCGAGCCCTCCGTTTTCCCCACCCAGCTGCCCAATCTGCTGATCAATGGGTCGGCCGGTATTGCCGTGGGCATGGCCACCAATATTCCGCCGCACGGCCTCACCGAGGTGGTCAACGCGTGTGTGGCGCTCATCGACACCCCGGATCTGGGCGTGGAAGGCCTGATGGAATACATACCGGGCCCGGATTTTCCCACGGCCGGCATCATCAATGGCGACCGGGGCATCCACGAGGCGTATCGCACCGGACGCGGGCGTATCCATGTGCGGGCCCGTTCCCATGTGGAGACCGACGAGTCCACCGGGCGTAACAGTATCGTGGTGACGGAACTGCCGTATCAGGTGAACAAGGCCCGCCTTCTGGAGCGCATTGCTGAACTGGTGAAGGACAAGAAGCTGGAGGGCATCAGCGAACTGCGGGACGAGTCCGACAAGGATGGCATGCGCATGGTGGTGGAGCTCAAGCGCGGCGAAGTCCCTGAGGTGGTGCTCAACAATCTCTATCTGCACACCCAGATGCAGAATGTTTTCGGCATCAACATGGTGGCCCTGGTGGACGGGCAGCCGCGCTTACTGGATCTGAAGCAGATTCTGGAGGCCTTTTTGCGCCATCGGCGCGAAGTGGTCACCCGCCGAACCATCTTCGAACTGCGCAAGGCCCGTGAGCGGGCCCATGTGCTGGAAGGCCTGGCTGTGGCTCTGGCCAATATCGACGAGATCATTGCCCTGATCAAGACCTCCGGCAGTCCGGCGGAGGCCAAGGAAGGATTGTTGGGGCGTCTCTGGGCCCCAGGTGTGGTGCAGGACATGCTGGATCGTGCCGGTGCCTGGGCATCGCGACCCGAGGAGCTGGCCAGCGAGTTCGGATTGCAGGAAGGGGGCTATCGGCTTTCCGAGGCGCAGGCACAGGCCATTCTCGACCTGCGACTGCACCGCCTGACCGGTCTTGAACAGGATAAGATTGTCAACGAATACCGTGAATTGCTGGGGCGGATCGAGGAGTTGCTGGAGATCCTGTCCAGCCCTGGGCGCCTGATGGAGGTGATTCGCGAGGAGTTGGTCGCCATGCGCGATCAGTATGGTGATACCCGCCGCACCGAGATCCTCAGCAATCATGTGGATCTTACCCTGGAAGACCTGATCACCGAGGAAGACGTGGTGGTCACGCTCTCCCATGCCGGTTATGCCAAGTACCAGCCCCTGACAGCCTACCGGGCGCAAAAGCGCGGTGGGCGGGGTAAGACCGCCACCACCTTCCGTGACGAGGACTTCATCGATCGTCTGGTGGTGGCCAATACCCACGATACCATCCTGTGCTTCTCCAGCCGCGGCAAGGCCTACTGGCTCAAGGTATATGAACTGCCCATGGGGAGTCGTGCCGCTCGTGGACGGCCCATGGTGAACCTGCTGCCCCTGGAAGAGGGGGAGCGCATCAACGCCATCCTGCCGGTGCGGGAGTATCGGGAGGACATGTATGTGTTCATGGCCACCAGCAGCGGCATCGTCAAGAAGACGCCTTTGGTGGACTTTTCCCGTCCGCGTTCCAACGGCATCATCGCCGTGGGCCTGCGCGAGGACGACTGGCTGGTGGATGTGAAGGTCACCGACGGGCACCAGGATGTCATGCTGCTCAGTTCCGCCGGCAAGGCGGTGCGGTTCAGCGAGGACACCGTGCGGGCCATGGGGCGGACGGCCAGCGGCGTGCGTGGCGTGCGCCTGGGCTCGGATCAGCAGGTGATTTCCTTGATCATTGTTGACCAGGGCAACATCCTGATCGCGACCGAGAATGGCTATGGCAAGCGCACCTCGCCGGAGGAATTCCCCCTCCATGGTCGAGGCGGCCAGGGCGTGATCGCCATTCAGACGGGAGGCCGCAACGGTGCGGTGGTGGGGGCCACGCTGGTGGGAGACGACGATCAGGTCATGCTCATTACCAATGGTGGCACCCTCGTGCGCACGCCGATCGGCGATATCCCGGTCCTGGGGCGCAATACCCAGGGCGTGCGCCTGATACGCCTTGCCGATGATGAAAAGCTGGTAGAACTGGCGCGGGTCGAGGGCCTCAATGGCGACGATAACGAGAGCGGCGATGACAGCAGCGACGATGCCGAAGACGGCGAATCATCCCCGGATGACGCCTCCTGACCTGATTCCCGCGAAATCAATCTGTCCGTGATCCAAACCAGGAGTGAAACATGACACGTGTTTATAACTTCAGCGCCGGCCCCGCCGTGCTCCCCGAACCGGTGCTGGAGCGCGCCCGCGCGGAAATGCTCGACTGGAATGGCACCGGCATGTCGGTGATGGAAATGAGTCACCGCGGCAAGGCCTTCGTGTCCATTGCCGCCCAGGCGGAACAGGATGTGCGTGACCTGCTCAAGGTGCCGGACAATTACAAGGTCCTGTTCCTCCAGGGCGGTGCGTCGGGTCAGTTTGCTGCTGTCCCCATGAACCTGCTGCGAGGCAAGAAGCAGGTGGATTACGTGAACACCGGTTCCTGGTCCAAGAAGGCCATCTCCGAAGCCAAGAAATATGCGGATGTGAGCGTGGTGGCCACCAGTGAAGGGGACAACTTCACGCATATCCCCGCCTTCGAGACCTGGCAATGCAACCCTGAGGCAGCCTACCTGCATTACACCCCCAATGAGACCATTGGTGGAGTGGAGTTCCATTGGGTGCCCGAGACGGGTGATGTGCCGCTGGTGGCGGATATGTCCTCGAATATCCTCTCCCGCCCCATCGATGTCTCGAAATATGGCGTGATTTACGCTGGTGCCCAGAAGAATATCGGCCCTGCCGGTCTGACTCTGGTCATCGTTCGGGATGACCTGATGGGTGATCCCATGCCGGGCCTGCCCAGCATCCTGGATTACAAGATCCAGGCGGATGCGGATTCCATGTCCAATACCCCGCCCACCTATGGCTGGTACCTGGCGGGTCTGGTCTTTCAGTGGCTCAAGGAGTTGGGTGGTCTGGAGGCCATGGAACAGATCAATCGCCGCAAGGCGGAGAAGCTCTATACCGCCATCGATAACTCTGCCTTCTATCACAACCCGGTGGAGGTGTCGGCCCGCTCACTGATGAATGTGCCCTTTACCCTGGCGGATGCTGAACTGGATGGTCTATTCCTCAAGGAGGCCGAGCAGGCAGGCTTGACCACCCTCAAGGGGCACCGTTCCGTGGGCGGCATGCGCGCCAGCATCTACAACGCCATGCCGGAGGCGGGCGTGGATGCCCTGGTGGAATTCATGGTGGACTTCGAACAGCGCAAGGCCTGACATGTACAAGATTCTCACGCTCAATAATATTTCCCCCAAGGGCCTGGACCAGTTCGGTCACGAGCACTATGAAGTGGCCTCGGAGATGTCGCAGCCCGATGCCATCATGGTGCGCTCGGCCAACATGCATGACATGGAGATCCCGACCAGCCTCAAGGCGGTGGGGCGCGCTGGTGCCGGCGTGAACAACATACCCATTGATGCCATGAGCGAGCGGGGCGTGGCGGTATTCAATGCGCCGGGTGCCAATGCCAATGCCGTCAAGGAAATGGTGTTGGCAGGGATGCTGCTGGCAGCGCGCAATATCTGTCAGGCCTGGGATTATGCCCGGCACCTGGAAGGGGACGATGCCGGTGTGCACAAACAGGTGGAGGCGGGCAAGAAACAGTATGCCGGCTTCGAGTTGCCCAGCCGCACCCTGGGTGTGGTGGGTCTGGGGGCCATCGGCGTTCAGGTCGCGAACGCGGCTCGCGCCCTGGGCATGCGGGTAGTGGGCTACGATCCCCACATGACCGTGAACCGTGCCTGGCAGCTGGACGCTGCGGTGGAACAGGCGGTGAGCGTGGATGATCTGCTCAGCCGCTGCGATATGGTCACCTTCCATGTGCCCCTCAACGACTATACCCGCCACCTGATCAATAGTGATCGCCTGCACAACATGAAGCGCGGTTCCGTGGTCCTCAATTTTGCCCGGGATGCCATCGTCGACGAGCAGGCGGTGCTGGCGGCGCTGGCCTCGGGGCAGTTGCACGCCTATGTATGCGATTTCCCCAGCAACGGTCTGAAGGGGCAGGACAAGGTGATTGCACTGCCGCACCTGGGCGCGTCCACCCGTGAGGCGGAAGAGAATTGTGCCGTCATGGTGGGAGAGCAGTTGCGGGATTACCTGGAGAACGGCAACGTGCGCAATTCGGTGAATCTGCCCGAGATCATGCTGCCGCGCGCGGGCAAGGCGCGTCTGGCCGTGATGAACCGCAACCGCCCGGATATGGTGGGGCAGATCTCCCATGTGCTGGGCCAGAGCGATATCAACATCGTTCACATGATGAATGAATCCCGCAATGGCATTGCCTACAATCTCATCGATGTGGAGGATGAGATTGATGAGGAAGCTGCGCGGGGTATCGCGGGTATTGATGGCGTGTTGCGTGTGCGCGTCCTCTAACAGGGCCGAAACGGCGGGGCAGGTTGATTGATGAGTGCCGGGGACGAGACAACGCTCGCTGATATCCGTCAGCGTATTGATTCGCTGGATGCGCAGATCATGGCGCTGATCAGCGATCGTGCCGCCTGTGCCCAGGAAGTCGCCCGTATCAAGCGGGAGGCCGATGCCCAGGCGGAGTTCTATCGGCCGGAGCGCGAAGCCCAGGTGCTTCGCCGCATTCATCAGTCCAATCCTGGCCCTCTGGACAGCGAGGAGATGACCCGTCTGTTCAGGGAAATCATGTCTGCCTGTCTGGCCCTGGAACAGCAGTTGTCGGTGGCCTTCCTGGGTCCAGAGGGCACCTTTACCCAGGCAGCGGCATTGAAGCATTTTGGCCATTCCGTCAAGACCGTGGCCATGAGTGCCATCGATGAGGTCTTCCGGGAAGTGGAATCGGGCACCGCACACTATGGTGTGGTGCCGATAGAGAACTCCACCGAAGGCGTGGTCACGCACACCCTGGATCGCTTCATGCAGTCTCCCTTGAGTATCTGCGGTGAAGTGGAACTGCGGATTCATCACCATCTGCTGTCTGCTGAGAGGGACCTGGCTCAGGTGGAGCGGGTGTACTCCCATCAGCAGTCACTGGCTCAGTGCCGGGAATGGCTGGACGCGCGCCTGGGCCACGCCGAGCGCGTTGCCGTGAGCAGCAATGCCGAGGCCGCGCGGCGTTCGGCTCGCGAACCGGGTACCGCGGCCATTGCCAGCGAGGCGGCGGCGGAGTTGTATGGCCTGGGTGTGCTCTCTGCCAATATCGAGGACTCCCCCGACAATACCACGCGTTTTTTGGTGATCGGGCCACGTTCAAGCGGGCCATCAGGTCATGACAAGACCACGCTGCTACTGTCCGCGCGCAATCGTCCGGGCTCCCTGTTTGCGCTTTTGTCACCCTTTGCCAATAACGACGTCAGTCTGACACGCATTGAATCCCGTCCGTCCCAATGTGTGAACTGGGAGTATGTCTTCTTCATCGACATCGTCGGACATACAGCCGAGGCGCCGGTATCCAAGGCGCTGGACGAACTGCGGGAGGCGGCGGAGTTGGTGAAGGTGCTGGGCTCCTATCCCAAGGCAGTGCTTTAGTTCTGGCCATCGGTAGCCAGATCGCTCCCAGGGGAAGGGGTTCTCATCGACATCATCAGGAGAGAGTATGAGTTGTGATTTTCAGGCCCTGGCTAACGCCGGGGTGCAAAAGCTGATGCCCTATCAGCCCGGCAAGCCGGTGGAAGAGCTTGAGCGGGAGTTGGGCATCTCCGAGAGCATCAAGCTGGCCTCCAATGAGAATCCCCTGGGCCCCAGTCCTCGCGCTGTGCAGGCCCTGGGAAGTCTGCTGGATCAGTTGGCGCAATACCCGGATGGCAATGGCTTTGCCCTGCGTAGCCGCCTGGCGGAAAAGCTGAGCGTGGAGGCGGAATGCATCACCCTGGGCAATGGCTCCAATGACGTGCTGGAGCTCATTGCTCGCGCCTATCTGGCACCGGGTCGCAGCGCGGTATTCTCCGCTCACGCCTTTGCCGTGTACCCCCTGGCCGTGCAGGCCGTGGGCGCGGAGGCCCGCGTGGCGGCCGCGAATGCACCGGACCATGCCATGCCCTGGGGGCATGATCTCTCCGCCATGGCGGATCAGGTGAACGAGTCCACCCGCGTGATTTTCGTGGCCAACCCCAATAATCCCACGGGGACCTGGGTCGATGGTGAGAGTCTGCATGATTTCATTGCCGCCCAGCCGGCCGATACCCTGGTGGTGGTCGACGAAGCCTATTGCGAGTATGTGGAGGAGCAGGACTATCCGGATACCACGCGATGGCTGAGCGAATTCCCCAATCTGATCGTGACCCGGACCTTTTCCAAGATTCACGGTCTTGCCGGACTGCGCATGGGCTATGCTGTATCTCATCCGCAGGTGGCGGATATCCTCAACCGGGTGCGCCAGCCCTTCAACACCAACAGTCTGGCCCAGGCCGCCGCCCTGGAAGCCCTGGATGACGAGGCCCATGTGCATCAGTCCGTGCAGGTGAACCGTGAGGGGCTGGCGCAACTCACTCAGGCCTTCAATGAGCGTGGCTTGGGTTACATCCCTTCCGTCGGTAATTTCATCTGTGTGGATGTGGGGAGCGACGCTGAGCCCGTCTACCAGGCGTTGCTTCACCAGGGGGTGATCGTCCGGCCCGTGGGCGGCTACGGCTTGCCTCAGCATCTGCGCGTCACCGTGGGGCGCGCCCATGAGAACCGGCGTTTCATTGACGCCCTGGACCAGGTACTGAACCGGTGATTCGTCGTCTGACCATATTCGGGGTGGGCCTCATCGGAGGCTCACTGTCCCTGGCGCTTCGAGCTGCGGGCACCTGCCAGGAAGTGGTGGGTTGCTCCCGTTCGGAAAATCATCTGCGGGAGGCCAAGGAACTCGGTGTCATCGATCGCTACACCCTGGACCCGGTCGAGGCCGTGAAGGGTGCGGATATGGTGGTGCTGGCCGTACCACTTGGGGCCATGCGCGGTGTGTGCGAGGCCATCCGCGGTCATCTGGCCCCGGATGCCTCCCTCACGGATGTGGGCAGCGCCAAGGCCAGTGTCGTTGAAGCGGTGCGCGAGGGGTTCGGCGAAATGCCCCTGGGGTTCGTCCCCGGGCATCCCATCGCGGGTACCGAGAAAAGCGGCGTGTCGGCGGCCTTTCCCACCCTGTTCCATGAGCGACGAGTGATCCTTACCCCCCTGGAGACCACCGATCTGGGCGCCCTGGCCCGGGTACGAACCATGTGGGAAGAGGCGGGTGCAGTGGTGGAGACCATGTCCGTGGAGCACCACGACGAGGTCCTGGCCGCCACCAGCCATCTACCTCATCTGCTGGCCTTTGGTCTGGTGGACAGCCTGGCACGCATGGGCGAACGGGAGGAGATCTTCCGTTATGCCGCCGGCGGTTTTCGGGATTTCACCCGGATTGCTTCCAGCGACCCGATCATGTGGCGGGACATCTGCCTGGCCAATCGCGAGGCCATCCTCAAGGTGATGGGGCGCTACCAGGATGATCTGGGCATGATTACCCGGGCCATCGAAGCGGGCGATGGTGATGTCTTGCTGGAGATCTTTCACCGTGCCAAGGGTGCCCGTGACCGTTTCTGCCCATAATGGCAGGATCCATGATCCATTCAGTTTTCACGACCGAGGGCGACCTGATATGCCCGACATGACCGGGGTGAGCCGCCGCGGAGGAGAACAAGCATGACTGACCCACAGGATGTGACACTGCGGGTGGAGCCGGGCGGCCGGTTGCAGGGCTGTTGCAGGGTGCCGGGGGACAAGTCCATCTCCCATCGTGCCATCATGCTCGGGGCCCTTGCCGAGGGAGACACCCGCATCACCGGATTCCTCGAGGGTGAAGACTGCCTGGCGACGTTGAAGGCCTTCCGTGCCATGGGGGTGGAGATCAAGGGCCCCGAACACGGGGAGGTCCATGTGAGCGGTGTCGGTCTTCATGGCCTCAAGGCCCCCGAGGGCCCTCTGGACGTGGGGAATTCCGGAACCTCCATGCGCCTGATGGCCGGCCTGCTCTCCGGGCAGGCCTTTGACTCCATCCTGACCGGTGATGCCTCGTTGACGCGCCGCCCCATGCGCCGGGTGACCGAGCCCCTGGCCCGCATGGGCGCCCGCATCCGTACCAGTGATGAGGGTACGCCGCCGCTGCACATCCAGGGGAGGGCATCACTTCAGGGTGTGGACTACCGCATGCCGATCGCCAGTGCCCAGGTGAAGTCCAGCCTGTTGCTGGCAGGACTGTATGCCCAGGGGCAGACCTGCGTGACCGAGCCGGCCCCCACCCGCGACCATACCGAACGCATGCTGTCCGGTTTCGGTTATCGAGTGCAGCGTCACGACGGCTGTGTGTGCCTGCGCGGGGGAGGGCAACTTCAGGGCGGGGCGATCGATGTCCCGGCAGATATCTCCTCGGCCGCCTTTTTCCTGGTGGGGGCCAGTATCGCTGCGGATTGCCAGTTGCGACTGGAACACGTGGGCATGAATCCCACGCGCACCGGCATCATCGATATCCTCAGGCTCATGGGGGCCCATATCCAGGTGGAGAACCCCCGCGAGGTGGGGGGCGAGCCGGTGGCCGATCTGCTGGTGCGGTCGGCCCCATTGCAGGGTGTGCGTATTCCCCCGGAGATGGTGCCCCTGGCCATTGATGAATTTCCGGCGCTGTTCGTGGCCGCAGCCTGTGCCCAGGGCGAAACCGTGCTCACGGATGCCGAGGAATTGCGGGTCAAGGAGAGCGACCGGATTCAGGTGATGGCCGAAGGTCTGAACACCCTGGGTATCCAGGCCCGGCCCACGCCCGATGGTATCGTCATTGAGGGCGGGTCGTTCACCGGCGGCACCGTGAACAGTCATGGTGATCACCGGGTGGCCATGTCCTTTGCGATGGCGGGCCTGCGGGCTCAGGCGCCCATCCGGATACTTCACTGTGCCAACGTGAACACTTCATTCCCTGGGTTCGTGGACCTGGCGGCGCGCATGGGGCTTCATATTCAACAGCAGAATATTCAACAGCAGGAGGGTGGGGCATGAGTGTGCCTGTCATCACCGTGGACGGGCCGAGCGGTTCGGGCAAGGGCACCATCAGTCGCCAGGTGGCCAACAGGCTGGGCTGGGGTTTTCTTGATAGCGGCGCCTTGTATCGCCTGGTCGCCCTGGCTGCGCTGCGTCGTGCCTTGCCCCTGGATGATGCCGAAGCCCTGTTCGACCTGGCCCGCAACCTGGATGTGCATTTCGATGCCGGGGGGGCGGAGGGCCCGGGAGTCTTCCTGGACGGGCAGCGCGTGTCCTCGGAGTTGCGCACCGAGGCCTGTGGTGATGCCGCCTCCCAGGTGGCGGCGCTGCCACCAGTGCGCGAGGCCCTGCTGGCCCGTCAGCGGGACTTTCGCGTGGCGCCCGGATTGGTGGCTGATGGCCGCGACATGGGAACGGTTATCTTTCCCGACGCGCAGTTAAAGGTCTTTCTTACAGCCAGTCGTGAAGAGCGTGCCCAGAGACGTTACAAGCAGTTGATGGAACAAGGACTTAGTGCTAACCTTCAGTCCCTTTTAGACGAGCTTGCCGAGCGTGACCGGCGTGATACAGAGCGGGTTGTGGCTCCGCTCAAACCGGCGGAAGATGCTGTCGAGGTGGACTCCACCCACATGAGCATCGACGCGGTGCTCGATGAGATACTCTCATTGGCAGCCAAGCGCGGCTTAAGTACCGTCCCCGGCAGGTAGGCCAGGGATCTTTTAAAAACAACCGGTTTGCAAAGGGACTGATTGCAGACCTTAATCATTGCAGGTTCAACTAACCCATGACAGAAAGTTTCGCGCAAATGCTCGAGGAGAGCATGGCCAGCACCCAGATGCGGCCCGGCTCCATCCTCCACGGCACCGTCATCGATATCCGCAACGACATGGTTGTGGTGAACGCCGGTCTGAAATCCGAAGGTGTGATTCCGATCGAGCAGTTCTACAACGACAAGGGAGAAGTCGAAATCCAGGTGGGTGACGAAGTGGAAGTCGCCCTGGAAACGCCCGAAGACGGCTTCGGCGAGACCCGCATGTCCCGCGAGAAGGCCAAGCGTGCCAAGGCCTGGGAACGCCTGGAAGAAGCCATGGAGAAGGACGAGACCATCTCCGGCATGATCAGCGGCAAGGTCAAGGGCGGCTTTACTGTCGAACTGGGCGATATCCGTGCATTCCTTCCCGGCTCGCTGGTGGACGTTCGCCCCGTGCGCGACACCGCCTATCTGGAAGGCAAGGAACTGGAATTCAAGCTCATCAAGCTGGACCGTCGCCGCAACAACGTCGTGGTATCCCGCCGCGCCGTGGTGGAGAAGGAATACAGCGCCGAGCGCGAGGCCCTGCTGCAGAACCTGCAGGAAGGCATGATGCTCACCGGTATCGTCAAGAACCTCACCGACTACGGTGCGTTCCTGGATCTGGGTGGTATCGACGGCCTGCTGCACATCACCGACATGGCCTGGAAGCGGGTCAAGCACCCTTCCGAAGTGGTCAACATTGGTGACGAAATCAACGTCAAGGTGCTCAAGTTCGATCGCGAGCGCAACCGTGTTTCCCTGGGCCTCAAGCAACTGGGTGAGGATCCGTGGGAGAACATCACCCGCCGTTACCCTGTGGGCACCCGCCTGTTCGGCAAGATCACCAACATCACCGATTACGGCTGCTTCGTGGAAGTGGAAGACGGCGTCGAGGGTCTGGTGCACGTCTCCGAGATGGACTGGACCAACAAGAACGTCAACCCCGCCAAGGTGGTGACCGTGGGCGAGGAAGTGGAGGTGATGATCCTCGACATCGACGAGGAACGTCGCCGGATCTCCCTGGGCATGAAGCAGTGCCAGCCCAATCCCTGGGACGAATTCGCCGCCATGCACAACAAGGGCGAGAAGGTCACCGGCGTGATCAAGTCCATTACGGACTTCGGTATCTTCGTGGGCCTGGATGGTGGCATCGACGGACTGGTTCACCTGTCCGACCTGTCCTGGAACATGCCTGGCGAAGAAGCCGTGCGCAACTTCCGCAAGGGCGAGGAGATCGACGCCGTGGTTCTGTCCGTGGATCCCGAGCGCGAGCGCATCTCCCTGGGCCTGAAGCAGCTGGACAAGGATCCCTTCTCCAACTTTGTGGCTGAACACAGCAAGGGTAGTATCGTGAAGGGCGTGATCAAGGAAGTGGACGCCAAGGCGGCCATCATTGATCTGGGTGACGGCGTGGACGGTGTGCTGCGTGCCTCTGAACTCTCGCGGGATCGTGTCGAGGATGCCCGGACCATGCTCAATGTGGGTGACCAGATCGACGCCAAGTTCGTTGGCGTGGATCGCAAGAACCGCACCGTGAGCCTGTCCATCAAGGCCAAGGAAACCGACGAAGAGCAGGAAATGATGCAGGACTACAGCAGTTCTTCGGTCGCTACCACCTCCTTGGGCGATATCCTCAAGGAACAACTGGCCGGCAACGATTCAGACAAGAAGTAATCGGGAGGGCACCAAGCACGCTGGAGCCAGGGAGGGCTCCATCGGGCCTCTGACTCCGCGCTCGAGGGCACCCGGCGAACCAGCCAGGGATTGTCATGGTGGTGTAACGTGCAACAGGGCAGAACGATGACGAAATCGGAACTCATCGATATACTAGCTCGCAAACAAAGCCATCTCGCGTACAAAGATGTCGAGCTGTCTGTGAAGACCATCCTCGAACAGATGAGCCAGGCCTTGGCGACTGGGGATCGCATCGAAATCCGTGGTTTCGGAAGTTTTTCCTTACACTTCCGCCCGCCGCGGGTGGGGCGCAATCCGAAAACGGGGGAGACGGTGTCTCTTCCCGGGAAGTACGTGCCCCATTTCAAGCCTGGAAAGGAACTGCGGGAGCGGGTGAACGAGCCGGAAAAGCCTGACAAGGTGGCGATCCGCTGACGTGGCAACAACCAATGTCCACAATCGGGAATGCAGCCCATGAGTCGATTGATACTTATCTTGTTTGTTATCGTAGCCGTTGTGCTGGGAGCCAGCTTCACGGTCATTAACGCGGGGGACGTGGGTGTCAACCTGTACCTGGAAACCTACCAGGTGCCCCTGTCCATCGTGGTGTTCGTGAGTCTTCTGCTGGGGGCCGTCCTTGGGGGGTTGGCCACGTCTGGTATGGTGATGAGTCGAGGCCGTGAAGTGCGCCAGATGCGCAAGCGCTGCAAGCGTGCCGAAGACGAGATCGCCAGACTGCGCCAGTTGCCCAGTAGCGGTAAGGTGTAAGCCTGCATGCTCGAACTCCTGTGGCTGCTGCTCCCGGTAGCAGCGGCTTCGGGATGGCTGGCAGCGCGACGTACCCAGCAGGGGGCTGATACCCCGGGGCGGAGCGCTGCTTTTTCTTCCGAATACATCCAGGGTCTCAATTACCTGCTCAGTGAGCAGTCGGATCGTGCCCTGGAGGTGTTCATCGATATGGTGGAGGTCGATCCGGAAACGGTCGAGACTCACCTGATTCTGGGCAGTCTATTCCGTCGACGTGGCGAGGTGGACCGGGCCATCCGGATACACCAGAACCTCATGGAACGCCCCAGTCTCGAACCGGCCCAGCGGGCCAACGCCCTGATGGAGCTTGGGCGTGACTACATGAAGGCCGGCGTGCTGGATCAGGCGGAACACCTGTTCAAGGAACTGGTCGGGCTGGGCTATCTCCAGGCAGAGGCGTACAAGCGTCTACGATCCCTCTATGAGCAGGAGAAGGACTGGCCCCAGGCGATATGGGCCAGCGAACAGCTCTGCGAATTCTCCAGTGAACCCCAAAACCGTCGCATCGCACACTACCATTGTGAATTGGGTGAGTTGGCGCGTGCACGAGGGGATGGCGCTGAAGCGGGGCGTTGCGCTCGCAGGGCGCTGAGCTTTGACCAGCACTGTGCGCGGGCCAGCATCCTCATGGGTGACCTGGCGCGTGAAGAAAATCACCCGCACCTGGCCATCGAGCACTATAGCCGGGTCATGCGACAGGATGCCGGGTTTGTCCCGCTGGTACTGGATCAGGCCCGGGATGCATTCCAGACGTTGGGTGATACCCAGGGCTACGAGAGTTTTCTGCAGTCGGTGCGCGAGAATGACACCTCGGTGGGATCGGCGCTGGCGCTGGTGCGCCTGCTTCACAACCGGGACCAGCGGGAGCCGCTGGATCAGTTGTTGACTGAGGAGATGGGCCGAGACCGCGTCCCTTTGCGGCTGGTGAAGGAATACCTGCTCATCATGTCGGCGCGGGGCGAGGCCGGTGATAACGATGCGCTGGATAAGGTTGCACGTGCCCTGGAAGCCTTTTTGCGGGAACGGCCCCAATTTGGCTGTGTACGTTGTGGTTTTCAGTCCCGTAACCATTTCTGGCATTGTCCAGGCTGTCATGCTTGGGGCAGTATCCGCCCACTCGAGCGCCCCCAGGTCTCCCGCCCTGAAACCTCGCTCACACCGCCTGCAGGCACTTGAAGCGCCCACAACTTATCCCTTAACTGAGCCCACGCTACCGCCATGCTGACTGAAAATACGGATCCTCGCATCATCATCGCCCTGGACTTTCCCGACGCGGATTCAGCGCTGTCTTTCGTGAAACCACTGGATCCTGCATTGTGCCGTCTCAAGGTGGGCTTCGAGTTGTTTGTGGCAGCGGGTCCTGCGCTGGTGGAGGCCTTGCAGGCCCGAGGTTTTCAGGTATTTCTGGATCTTAAATTTCACGATATTCCCAATACCGTGGCGAGCGCCTGTCGCGCGGCCGCGGCCCTGGGTGTGTGGATGATCAACGTCCATGCCGGTGGGGGGCAACGCATGATGGAGGCGGCACGCGAGGCTCTCGAAGGCAGTGTGGACCGGCCTTTGCTGATTGCCGTGACGGTACTCACCTCCATGGATGACGCGGAGTTGGGAGCCTGTGGTGTGGGTCGCGGGGTGGATGCTCAGGCACGCTTCCTGGCCCGGTTGACTCAGGAAAGCGGCCTGGATGGTGTGGTGTGTTCTGCCCGTGAGGCCGCCGCGCTGCGAGAGGATCTGGGCGCGGCATTTCTCAAGGTGACGCCGGGAATTCGCCCCCGCGGTAGCGAGGCCGGTGATCAAAGGCGCATCGTGACTCCGGCGGATGCCCTGCGTGATGGAGCTACGCACCTGGTCATTGGTCGTCCGATTACCCGGGCACAGGACCCGGCCACCGTGCTTGCGGACATCCATGGGGAGTTGGCAGCGGTCATGGAGGCTTGAAGAACTCGTCAACTCGGGTAAGATAGCTTGGGTGAGTCACAGGATGGCAGGACAGACTGGCTCACCTCAAACCATGGATATGCCAAGGAGGCAATTGGTCATGAAGAAGCATCTCTCCGTTTTTATCCTGTTTTTTCTTTGCACGTTCACCGCGGGCGGTCTGCACGCGGGCGGCACCGTGGACATCAATCGGGCGGACGTCCAGGCCTTGTCAGAAGCGTTGCAGGGCGTGGGTCCAGCCAAGGCACGGGCCATCGTGGAGCATCGTGAAGCGCATGGCCCTTTCCGGTCGGTGCATGAACTGACGCAGGTGCCCGGCATCGGTGCTCGGACTGTGGAGATCAATCTGGGCGCCATCACCCTGGACGAAGATGTGACCGTTTCACAATAATCCCCGGAACCCGTCTCCCAATGAAAAGGACCCAGGGGCAGCATCGCTGCCCCTTGTCTTTTTGTGGGGCAGTCACGCATGCTTCGACTACCACTCAACTGGACGCTGAAGACTCATTATGCACAAGAAGATACGCAAGGCTGTCTTTCCCGTGGCAGGCATGGGAACGCGTTTCCTTCCGGCCACGAAGGCCAATCCAAAGGAAATGTTGCCGGTGGTGGATAAGCCGTTGATCCAGTACGCCGCCGAGGAGGCCGTTGCGGCCGGGATTGATGTGCTCGTGTTCGTTACCGGCCGTAACAAGCGCTCCATCCCCGATCATTTCGATAAGGCTTATGAGCTGGAAACGGAATTGGAGGAGCGCGGCAAGGAGAAGATGCTGGAGATCGTCCGCAACATCCTGCCACCGAATGTCACCTGTGTGTACATTCGTCAGGCTGAGGCCCTGGGTCTGGGGCATGCGGTGGGCTGCGCCCGTCCCGTGGTGGGGGATGAACCCTTTGCCGTGATCCTGGCCGATGACCTGATCGATGGGGAGGGGGGAGGATCTGCCCTCAGGCAGATGGTGGACGTCTACGAGGAGTATGGCTGCAGCATCCTGGGTGTGGAAGATGTTCCTGAGGACGAGACTCACAAGTATGGCGTGGTGAGCCCGGAGCGGGTGTCCGATCGCCTCTGGGATGTGAAGGCCATCGTGGAGAAGCCGTCCCCGGCCGATGCCCCCTCGAACATGGCGGTGGTGGGTCGTTACATTCTTACGCCCCGCATTTTCGATTTGATCGAAAACACTGGCAAAGGGGCGGGGGGCGAGATCCAGTTGACGGATGCCATCTCCGATCTGCTGAGTGAGCAACGCGTGCTGGCACAGCGCTTCAAGGGCACCCGCTATGACTGCGGCAGCAAGCTGGGCTATCTCCAGGCCACGGTGGAATATGCCCTCAAACACCCGGATTTGGCCGACGACTTCCGTGGCTATCTGCAAAATGACGTGTGCAAGCGTCTCCTGGGCTGACGTTTCACCGACAGGGCCGTGTCCCGTCTCAAGCCGTTGCACCGTCAGTCCAAGGACACTTCCCATGAGCGCCATCGGGCAATCCTGACGTGAACTGGAGTCAGTTCAGTCGATTCCGCCGTCCTCGACAGCAGGACGGCGTCTCCCTGGGGCGGGCCGGTAATGAGAAGGTGGAGCGCGTGACGCGCGCCGTCCGGCGCGTGCGTGTCTCCCGTAACCTGCTGAAAATCGTCTGGACTGCTGGCCCAGTGACAGGACTGGGCCTCTACGGGGGGTACTACATCGGCTACGGCCATGCGCCCTCCACTCAGCTGTTGACCTATTTTGTGAGCTTCACCGTCCTCTCGGGCCTGATTGGTCTGCTGGCTACCATTGTTTACGACAGCACCCACGGGGTGACCAAGGAGCAGGCCCGGGCGGATGTGCTGGAAACCATCGACATCCTCGGCGATCTCATCCTCGCCGTGCTGGATCTCTCCATGGAAGGCTTCGAGCCGGATGTGCTCCGACGCGAGGCAGCCGTTCATCTGTTGCAGCGGGTGGATCTGTCACCGGATGGGGTGGCCTTTGCCTGTGAGGAGCTGACTGGTGACCAGGCATTGGGCCAGTGTCTGGCGCATATCGACCATCTGCGTCGGGCGGGTCTGTACAGTCGCATCCGCGACCTGCATCGGGAGCAAGGGGAGCGTTTCGACAAGGCCTTGTCAGACTTGCAGCCGGTGGCCCCCATCGCCGCTTCCATTCTGCGCGAGCGTTACATGGGCGGGGCACCCAAACTGCAGCAGGGCACACCCAGGGATGAGTTTTTCCTGGGAAGGGTGATGGCGGCCATTGAAGAGGACAATCCTCTGTTGATGACGGCGACCGATGTGGAATCCATGCTCGTGTTGGCCTTTGAACTGATCAATGGCCGAGAGATTCCCATGCTGCTGTTCAGTTACAGTGGCAAATGGCGCCTGGCAGGGGCGCTGGACCGACTCGAGGAACAGCGCAGCCGCTATCGCATTGCCCAGGCGGCGGGCGGTAATCGCATCCGCGCGTTGGCCTCCTGGCTGGTGGAAGTGGAAGCGCTGCCCTACGAGGAGGTGCCCGAAGGGCTGTCAACGCCGGTTCTGGTGGAGCGTGTCCTCAAGGCGCTGGATGGCATCACACGAGACCTGGCTGACCTCAGCGCCCGGGCCGACAATCTCCCCAATGGTGTGACCTTGGGTGATGTGCGGCGGCAAGGTGACATCCTCGCCAACGCTGTACGGTTGTACCGCATGGCTCACGAGGCCTTCAAGGATATTGGCCGTGTGCACGCGGAATTTCTCAAGGCGGCAGAGGAATGGGAGCGGATCGTGGCACGCTCTGGCGAGGAATCCGGTCAACTGCGCCTGGGACCGGGCAGCAAGGGGCTGCGCATTGTCGAGAAGGTGATCAGCCTGGACGAGGATGCCCGGGAGGCATTTTGCAGCCACATCGTCAATTATCTGCATGGTGAACACTTGGAGAAACGGGGACGGCGTTTCTTCACGCGTCATGAGGGCCGCCGTCGCGCACTGACATTGGAGGGGGGACGTCAATTGGCTGTGGAAGTGGCCCTGGCACTGGAGCCGCATGTGCAGCTCTCCCGTGCCGAGGTGCAGCGAGGCGTGGGTGCCACCAATGCCAGTTACCTGGGGGGATTGGAGCCGGGGATGAGTGCACAGGAGAAACGCGCCCTGGGTGAAGCCATGGCCCAGGATGTGGAACAGGACATGAGCCAGGCCGCAGAACGGCTGGCCCTGGCCTTGGTAAAGCACTACCGGGTTCAACTCACGGAGGACGCCCGTGAGTTTCTTACGGAGACCTATGGGGCGCGGGAGCAGGTACTGAGCATGATCTCTCAGAGCAATGCCGAGGAAATGCCCCGTATGAATCTGCTGAGCCAGCGCCCGCCGGTGGTGCCGGCGCCCCGACGCAGTTGGTACCGCGCCTTGGCTCGGGCCCGCCGCATCCTGCCATGATCAAGGGAGTGAGCGGCGGTCTCCCGCCTGTTCTGGCACGTGCCGGTACAGGCGTGCCAGCGAGGGCCTCATCGTGCATGCATCCCAGTATAAACCTCCCGAAACACCGGCAGGTGGCTTCGAGGGAGAACGCTCCAACTTGGTGTTCATCTGTGGCTCAACTTCCTGCCACCTTCAGGGGACGCCGTTCCTCCAGCACCTCAACCAGCTTGCCCTCGGGTTGAGGTGGCGTTGAAGGCCCCGCGTATTCAGGTACCAGTCGCCCCAGTCGCTCGCGAACCTCGGCCTCGTCCTGGCGCTGACAGGCCGTGCGCAGGTGGGCCAGGTGATCCTCCAGCCACGGGCCCTGGATGCAACGTGTCTGGGCGCGCATGATCTTGGCGTGCCCGGTCCCAACCAGGTTCTCATCACAGTGGAAGAGTTCTTCGAAGAGCTTCTCGCCCGGTCGCAGGCCCACGTACTGGATCTCGATATCCTCGTCCGGCTCCTTGTCGTACAGGCGAATCATCTCTCGGGCCAGATCATCGATCTTCACCGGGTCGCCCATGTCCAGCACGAACACCTCGCCACCTTCCCCCATGGCCGCCGCCTGCAGGATCAGGCTGACCGCCTCGGGGATGGTCATGAAAAACCGGGTGATGTCCGGGTGCGTGACCGTGACGGGCCCGCCCGCCTCGATTTGCTTGCGGAACAGGGGCACCACCGAACCGGCCGAGCCCAGCACATTGCCAAAACGGGTGACGATGAAGGCCGTCTTCGAGCGATCATGCAGGGCCTGGCAGCACATCTCCGCCGCCCGCTTGGTGGCCCCCATCACATTGGTGGGGTTCACCGCCTTGTCGGTGGACACCAGCAGGAACTTCTCGGCCTCGAACTCCGAGGCCAGGCCGGCCACGGTGGCGGTTCCCAACAGGTTGGTACTCAGGCCCTCCACCGGGTTGTGTTCCACCAGGGGCACATGCTTGTAGGCCGCCGCATGCAGCACCACCTGAGGCCGAAAACGGCGGAAGATGTCGCGCATCCGCCCCTCGTGGCGTACATCCCCGATCAGTGTATGCAGCCGATCCGCCGGGATGAGCCGCTGGATCTCCTGATCCACCGTGTACAGGTTGAACTCGGCGTGATCCACCATGATCACCTGGGCCGGTGCGTAATGGCACACCTGCCGGCACAACTCCGAACCGATGGACCCGCCGGCCCCGGTGACCAGCACCCGCTTGCCATCCACAAACTGGCGGATGATGCTGTCATCCAGGCTGATGGAGTCGCGTCCCAGTAGGTCCTCGATACGGATGTCCCGGAGCTGGGCTACGCTGGAGACCCCCTCGGCAATCTCGCTCACCGAGGGCAGGGTGCCGCAGCGCACCTGTTGGTCATGGCAGGTATCGGCCACCTGGCGCATCACCTGGCCCGGCGCCGAGGGCATGGCCAGCAGTACCACGTCCACCTTGAGCCGTGAGACGGTGGCTGCCAGCTGCGTCAAAGGCCCCAGGATGCGCACACCGTGTAGTTCCCGGCCCCATTTCTCGGGGGCATCATCCAGCAGCCCCACGGGTGAATAATGGTCATCCTTGAGCAGGTCCCGCACGAGCATGTCCCCGGCGCGGCCGGCACCGATCACCAGGGCGCGCTGACCGTCCTCGCGAGCCAGCTTCAGGTTGTGGTCCTTGAGCCAGCGATACAGCAGACGCGGCCCGGTCAGGCCCATGGTGAGGAAGATGGGAAACAGCACGATCGCCGTGCGCGGCACACCCTCCACGCGCAGGAAAAAGACCAGGGCGGCAACCCCCATGGCCCCGGCGGATACCGCCTTGAGGATGCGCATCAGATCGGGCACCGAGGCAAAGCGCCAGATGCCCCGATACAGGCCAAAGGCCCAGAAGGCCACCGCCTGCACCCCGACGGCCAACGGCGCCAGGGTGAGAAAGCCTTCGTAATCCGGCGGCGTCATCAACCGGAAGTTGGCATGAGCCCAGTAGGCCAGCAATAAAGCCACCGGAATCCAGGCAAGATCGTGCGCAAACGCCCCCCAACGCTTGAACGAATGCCTCCATAGCTGTCCCGATTCAACCTGCATGAACACTCCCTTTGATGCCCCTGTGCAAACGTCCTGAGTTTAACCTAATCCTGGGTACG
The DNA here is from genome assembly GCF_022227565.1 of Ectothiorhodospira sp. 9100. Taxonomy (NCBI): domain Bacteria; kingdom Pseudomonadati; phylum Pseudomonadota; class Gammaproteobacteria; order Chromatiales; family Ectothiorhodospiraceae; genus Ectothiorhodospira; species Ectothiorhodospira sp. 9100. Next base: position 5,522 of record NZ_JAJNAN010000018.1, on the reverse strand, counting down.
AAAAAGGGGACGGATTTATTTTCCCGCCGCCAAAAGCGGCGGGAAAATAAATCCGTCCCCTTTTTCGCTACGCCTGGGTGATGGCGCCTTCCGGCACGGTGGTGCGCACCGACTGCTGCATGATGTTGAGCAAGACGATAACCCGATCCTGGCCACTATGGGACTGGAACAGGGCCTCATGGCCAGCGAAGGGGCCATCAACGATGCGGATGGCCTGATTGCGTTGATAGCGGCTGGCGCCGGTGAGATCCACCCAGCCGTGGTCCTTGTCCTCGCGCTGGTGGAGATCTTGAATGATCTCGTCAGGCAAGGGGGTGGGGTAGGTGCCAAAACGCACCAGATCCAGCACACCTCGGGTGGAGCGGATGGGGCTCCAGTCACCCTGGGTGGCGTCCAGGTGGATGAACAAATAACCCGGGAACAGTGACTCGATACGATGAGTCACACTGTTACCCCGCCGGCGTCGCATGCGGGCGAGGGGGCGATAGACCTCATATTCCTGATTGCCGAGCTGCATCTCGGCCCGCTCGTCCTCACGGGGTTTGCAACGGACGACGTACCACTGCTGCATGTAACGACCTGAAGTCTGCCTTGACGGGTGCGGACCCGATCATACCGAACAAAAGCCACCATGATAAACTCCCCGCTGCGTTACCTCTCTTCATTTCCTTTGCCGTGATAAACCTGCACCGGCAGGACGTTTCACTCTGGAGGCCAGCATGGCTACCGATCAGCGCCTGAGGCTCCCGGTGGGAATTCAGACCTTCTCCGAGATCCGCGACGGGGGCTACTACTACGTCGACAAGACGCCGGTGATCGAACGCCTGATCCAGCAGAACAAATACTACTTCCTCTCCCGCCCCCGACGTTTCGGCAAAAGCCTGCTGCTGGACACCCTGCGCTGCCTGTTCGAAGGCCGCAAGGCTCTGTTCGAAGGGCTCTACATCCATGATAAATGGGACTGGCAGACCACCCATCCGGTGATCCGCCTGAGCTTTGGCAGCGGCGTGATGCAAAGCCGCGCCGAGCTCGATGTCCGCATTCGTTACCAGCTTGACTCCACTCGCCAGGCGCTGGGCTTGCCCCCGCCTGCGGACACGGACATCGCAGGCGAGTTCACCGATCTGATCAAGGCGGCACACCGCCAGCACGGGCAAAGACCCGTCATCCTCATCGATGAGTACGACAAGCCGATCCTGGACAACCTCCGGGACCCGGAACGCGCCCGCGAGCTGCGCGAGGGCCTCAAAAACCTCTACAGCGTCATGAAAGATGCAGACCCGCATTTGCACTTTGTCATGCTCACCGGTGTTTCAAAGTTCAGCAAGGTCAGCCTGTTCTCTGGGCTGAACAATCTCAACGACATTACCCTGGATGCCCCGTATAGCACGATCTGTGGCTATACCGATGCGGACATCGACACCGTGTTCGCCCCGGAGCTTGCCGGGCTTGACCGTGACGCCATCCGTCAGTGGTATAACGGCTACCGTTGGGGTGGGCGAGGCATCACCCCCGTGTACAACCCCTTCGATGTACTGCTGCTGTTTCAAAAGCGCCAGTTCGGCCCCTACTGGTTCGAATCCGCAACCCCCACGTTTCTTGTGGATCTGCTCAAAGAGCGCGGCGTCTTCACTCCCGCACTCACCGCCTGGCACAGCCGCCCGGCACTGCTTAGCCGTTTTGATGTGGACGATATCTCCACTGATGCCCTGTTGTTTCAGACGGGCTACCTCACCCTGAAGAATATCCACGAAGAAGTCCCCAACCGACCGCTCTACGAACTGGGCCTGCCCAACCAGGAGGTGGAGACGAGCCTCAACGAAGCCTTGCTACCGGTGCTGGGCGTCAGTCACGCCATCTTCGATGAGTTGGTCATCCGGTTGCCGCGCTTGCTCAAAGCCACTGACATGGCAGGCCTTGAGGCCCACATGAAGGCCCTCTACGCCGGCCTGCCCCACGACTGGTATCGCAACAACCCCATTGCCCAATACGAAGGCCACTACGCCAGCGTCTTCTACAGCCACTTCGCCGCCCTTGGGGTCCAGGTCACGGTGGAAGACTCAAGCCACCACGGCAAGGTGGACATGACTGTCGACTTCGGCGGCCACCTCTACCTGTTCGAATTCAAGGTGGTGGAACAACTCCCCGAGGGCAAGGCGCTGGAGCAGATCAAGGCCAAGGGCTATGCCGACAAGTACCGAGCCTCCGGCAAGCCCATCCACCTGATCGGCGTGGAGTTCTCCAGCAAGCAGCGCCAGATCGTGGCATTCGACGTGGAAACAACGTGAGCCCCCAAAAGGCCCGCTCCCACAGAGGCCAGCCCCCCCCCACAAAAGGCCCGCTCCCACACAAGCGCAGAACCGCCAGGGGCCATGATAGACTGCGACCGGCACAAGACTTGTCCCTGGAGGGCCAGGCATGGCTGACCAACAGCGTCTCAGACTCCCCATCGGCATTCAGACCTTCTCCGAGATCCGCGAGGGAGGGTACTACTACGTGGACAAGACGCCGATCATTGAGCGCCTGATCCAGCAGAACAAATACTACTTCCTCTCCCGTCCCCGACGTTTCGGCAAAAGCCTGCTGCTGGACACCCTGCGCTGCCTGTTCGAGGGCCGTCAGTCACTCTTCGAGGGGCTGTACATTCATGATAAATGGGACTGGCAGACCACATACCCGGTCATCCGCTTGAGCTTTGGCAGCGGGGTGATGCGCAGCCGCGCCGAGCTGGACGAGCGAATTCGCCATCAGTTGCGCAAGCATCGCGAGCGTTTCAAGCTGGCAGCCACACCCCAAACGGATATTCCCGGTGAATTCTCGGACCTGCTGGAACTCACTCATCAGGAAACCGGCAAGCCGGTCGTGCTGCTGATCGACGAGTACGACAAGCCCATCCTGGACAACATTCTGGAACCAGAGCGTGCCCGGGAACTGCGCGAGGGGCTCAAGAACCTCTACAGCGTGCTCAAGGACGCGGACCCGCACCTGCATCTGGTGCTGATCACCGGCGTGTCCAAGTTCAGCAAGGTCAGCCTGTTCTCGGGGCTGAACAACCTGCGCGATATCACGCTGCTGCCTGAGTATTCAACGATCTGCGGCTATACCGATGAGGATATCGACAACGTATTCGCCCCGGAGTTGCCCGGCCTGGACCGCGACGCGATCCGCACCTGGTACAACGGCTACCGCTGGGGTGGCCCCGAGGTCACATCGGTCTACAACCCCTTCGATGCGCTGCTACTGCTCCAGAATCGCGAGTTCGGCCCTTACTGGTTCGAGAGCGCCACGCCCACCTTCCTGGTCGACGTCCTCAAGCAACGTGGCGTCTTCACCCCTTCACTGGAGCAGTGGGAGACGGAATATGAATTACTCAGCCAGTTCGATGTGGACAACATCAGCACCGACGCGCTGCTTTTCCAGGCCGGCTACCTGACCATCAAGCAGATCAAGGAGCCCATGCTGGGCTACCGCCAGTACACTCTGGGCTTTCCCAACCACGAGGTGGAAACCAGCCTGAACCATGCGCTGCTCCCTTCACTGGGCGTCGAGAACGGCCCACGTGAACGCCGCACCCTGTTCAAGCACTTGCAGCGTCACGACCTGGCGGGCCTGGAAGCCCACCTCAAGGCCCTCTACGCCGGCCTGCCCCACGACTGGTATCGCAACAACCCCATTGCCCAGTACGAAAGCCACTATGCCAGCGTCTTCTACAGCCACTTCGCCGCCCTTGGGGTCCAGGTCACGGTGGAAGACTCAAGCCACCACGGCAAGGTGGACATGGCGGTGGACTTCAGCGGGCACATCTACCTGTTCGAATTCAAAGTGGTGGAACAGTTGCCTGAGGGCAGGGCGCTTGAGCAGATCAAAGCCAAAGGCTATGCCGACAAGTACCGAGCCTCCGGCAAGCCCATCCACCTGATCGGCGTGGAGTTTTCCCGCGAACAGCGACAGATCGTGGCATTCGATGTGGAAACAACCTGAGCCCCCGTGGGAGCCGGCCTGCCGGCGAAAAACGGCGGGCACAATCCAACCGGGGAAAAGGTGTCCGTCCCCTTAATGGTCGATACCGCCTCTACACGCTGGGATTCCCCAACCTTGAAGTGGAGAGCAGCCTCAATGACCTGCTGCTTCCCGTCCTCGGGATAGGCCACAGCGAGGCGCAGACCCACCAGCTTGGCCTGATGGACACTCTAAGGGTGTGTCCAGTTGCATGATCCGCAAGAACACCGCTCTTACCTCATAGGCCATGCCCAACCCAGATCACTCTGCCCAGAATTCGTGTCTGCGCCGTGTACTGAAAGTCCTGACGGTTCATCTCGAAGGGCTCATAGGCCGAGTGGTCGGATGTCAGCCGTAATTTTTGGCCAGGCAGGTTTTGCAACCGCTTGAGCAGGACAACCCCTTCCAGGCAGATGAGGTATACGCCATCCTCCGGCGGCCAGGCGTTTCGTCGGTCTACCAACATGATGTCCCCGTCACATAAGGTGGGGTGCATGCCATCCCCCTCCACCTCCACGCATAGCGCATCCTGCTCGCACAAGCCCCATTGAGCCATCACCCATTGCCGCGAAAACGCCAGTCGAGGTGACCCCAACTCGCAATCGTCGCACCCCTGGAGGGCGCTCAAGCTGCCCATGCGATGTATCGGTATGCGCAGTAAGCTGCCTTCCTCTCCAGGCCCGCGGTAGCTTCCTGCGTATTCATGGACGTGATTTGCAGGCAGATCAGACGGGGGCGCCATGGGGTCTCCCCAACCGGTGAGCAGCCAGTGACCATTAACGCCAGCTTCGACCGCTATCGCCTCCAAGCGCGATGCCTTTGGCTCGGCTGTGCCCGCCAGGTAGGTTTCCAGCGTGCGACGCGGGATGCCGGCGCCTCGCGCTAGTCGGCTCCCGCTTCCCACCAGTTTGGCGCAATATTTAAGGCGCTCACTTAGCGTAAGCATGAGGCATTGACTTGCAATGTGGCAGGTTCGAGAAGGGGTTTCCCCGGGGGAATCGCATCATGTTGCCAATGACACCTGGTGGATGCTATAAAATGCGCAGTAAATTGCTATATGGGTGATGGGCAATGGGTATTTTTCTCGGACTCAGGATATTCCCAGACCGGATTCACGCGGATGACTGGAGCGACTTTTACGGCGATTCACTCCGATTGCTGCGCGCCTTCCCTGAGCCCCTGATCAGCCCAAGCCGACGAATCATCCAGGGGTTTGAGTGCACCAGTTACTCCTGTCAGATCGAGAGGGATCTGGACGACCCACAATCACGCCACTGGCACGTCTCGGGCTCGATGCGGGACGTCAGTGTCGCGGAAGCAATCAAGGACCAACAGTACCTGACCACGGCCGAATCCTTCCTGATGTTCGAAGCCCTGCAAAGTTACAGAACTCGGCGTGAAGATTCAAAAGCGGTTGAAATCGTCGATGCTGCCGATTACGAGACCAGTGAGGCAGCATCCTGCGAAGTCTTTTTTGCCAAGACGCAGGGACTTGCCTTTCACCTTCCTTTGCTGTCGGTTGC
>NZ_JAJNAN010000017.1:0-62814 GCF_022227565.1 Ectothiorhodospira sp. 9100 | reverse complement strand
CCTTCAGCAGGAGGCGGGCCACTCATAGTCCATGATCACCGGGGCGTGATCGGAAAAGCGATCTTCACGGTGCACGCTGGCTGCGCGCACGCTGCCCGCCACCCCCGGTGTCGCTACCTGGTAATCCAGGCGCCAACCCACGTTCTTGGCCCAGGCCTGACCCCGATGCGACCACCAGGTGTATTCATCGGGCTGCAAATTCACCCGTCGAAAGGTATCCACCCAGCCCACCGTGTCGAAGAGTTGATCCAGCCAGGCCCGCTCCTCGGGGAGAAAACCGGAGTTCTTCTGGTTGCTGCGCCAGTTGCGCAGGTCGATGGCCTTGTGGGCAATGTTCCAGTCGCCGCACAGGATGTACTCGCGGCCATCCTGACGGGCCGCCCGCAGACGCGCCATGAAGGCATCCATGAAACGATACTTGGCCTGCTGCCGGGCCTCGCCGGAGGACCCGGATGGCAAATACACGGAGGCCACCGACAGGCCGCCAAAACACGCCTCGATATAGCGGGCTTCCGGATCGAACTCCTGCGAATCCATGCCGATCACCACTCTGCCGGGCGCCTGGCGAGTGTACAGGGCCACCCCACTGTAGCCCTTCTTCTCGGCATCGAAGTAGTGGCAGTGATACCCCCGGGGATGAAAGGTCTCATCAGTGAGCTGATGCACCTGGGCCTTGGTCTCCTGAATGCACACCACATCCGCCTCGCGGGCTTCGAGCCATTGGAAAAAACCCTTGCGAGCGGCGGAACGGATACCATTGGCGTTAAAATTGATAATACGCATCACTGAGTCAGGTCGATGAGGTTTCGGGCCGGACCGACGAACTTACCACAGCGGCCGCCCATCGGCCTTGTGAAGCCCAGGGGAACCTTGTAACTTCAAGCCCATGAACACATTCCGCACTGAATTTCTGCAATTTTGCCTGGAGCGAGGCGTACTGCGCTTTGGCGAGTTCACCCTCAAGTCCGGGCGAATAAGCCCCTACTTCTTCAATGCCGGCCTGTTCAGTACCGGCCGGGACCTGTCACGGCTGGGGGCGTTCTATGCCCGCACCCTGGTGGATGCCGGCGCCCAGATCGACATGCTCTTCGGTCCCGCCTACAAGGGTATCCCGCTGGCGGCCGCCACGGCCATCGCGCTGGCGCAGCAGCATGACCGGGATTACCCCTACTGCTTCAATCGCAAGGAGGCCAAGGACCATGGCGAGGGGGGCAATCTGGTAGGCGCACCACTGCAGGGCCGCGTGCTCATTGTGGATGACGTGATCACTGCCGGCACCGCCATTCGTGAGTCCGTGGAAGTCATCCGCGCCGCCGGCGCCGAACCTGCCGGCGTGCTGATCGCGCTCGACCGTCAGGAACGGGGCCAGGGCGAACTGTCTGCCATCCAGGAGGTGGAGCGTGATTTCGGTCTCAAGGTACACGCCATTGCCACCCTCTCGGATCTGGTGGAATTTCTGCACGAACTGCCCGACATGACCAGACACCGGGATGCTGTCGAAGCCTATCGAAAGGAATTCGGGATCCGGACTTAGGAACGGGTACCGCCGTGATCCACCACCTCGCGCGATGGCCCACACAACTGCTGGCAGGCACCTTGCTGCTGGCCACGGCCTCAGGGGCCGGGGCACAGATGTATCGCTGGGTGGACGATGATGGTCAGGTGCACTTCAGCGACACCCCCCCAACGGATGCGGGCCGCTATGACCGGGAGGTTCTGGACCGGCGGGGCCTGGTGGTGGAGCGACTGGAGCGTGCTCAGACTGCCGAGGAACGGGAACGGGAACAGGCACGCCAGGCCGCGGAGGCAGAGACCGCCCGTCGCGAGGCAGAGCAGGCCCGCGCGGATCGCATCCTGCTGCAGTCCTTCGGCTCGGAACGGGAGTTGCTGCACGCCCGGGATGACCGACTGGACATCGTGGACGGCAATCTGAACCTGATGCGTAACAAGCTCTCATCCCTGCAGGAACAACACGAGGAGGCGCTTGGCCGAGCCCAGCGCCTCCGGTCTCAGGATCGTGAATTGCCGGAGAACCTGCAGCGGCGCCTGGGCTCGCTGGAACGCCAGATCCTTCGCCAGGAGGAGCAGTTGGTCGCCCGCCAACAGGAACGCGAGGCCCTGGTGGAGCGATTCAATCGCGATCTGCAACGCCTGCGGCAATTGCGCCAGGAGCGGGAAGACCCTGCATCCTAGGCATCGTCAATACACCCAGGCACAACCTGTAACCGACTTCGCCGCCCCAGATCTATTACCCACGGATCAGTGTCCCCACCCCCTTATCGGTCAGCAATTCCAGCATCACTGCATGGGCAACGCGCCCGTCGATAATATGAGCACTCTTCACACCCGACTTGACCGCATCCAGGGCGCACTGGATTTTCGGGATCATGCCGCCGTGGATCACACCTGAGGCAATCAGCTCATCCACTTCCCGGGCAGTCAGTCCGGTGAGCAGGTTGCCCGCTTCATCCAGCACGCCGGGGGTATTCGTGAGCAGGATCAGCTTTTCAGCCGCCAGCACCGAGGCCATCTTGCCCGCCACCAGATCCGCGTTGATGTTGTAGGCCACACCATCCTCACCCACCCCCACCGGGGCGATCACCGGGATGAAGTCACCGGAATCCAGCATGTGCACCACCGCCGGATCAATGGAGGCCACCTCCCCCACATGCCCAAGATCAATGATCTCCGAGGCATCGGGATCGGCCTTCACGCGCCGATGGTGCAAGCGCTTGGCCCGGATCAAGCCGCCATCCTTGCCGGTCAGACCCACGGCGCGCCCGCCGAACTGGTTGATGAGGCTGACGATCTCCTTGTTCACCAACCCCCCCAGGACCATCTGCACCACATCCATGGTCTCTCGATCCGTCACCCGCAGGCCGTCGATGAAGCGGGACTCCTTGCCCAACTGGTCCAGCATCTTGCCGATCTGCGGCCCCCCCCCATGGACCACCACCGGATTCATGCCCACCTGCTTGAGCAGGACGATATCCCGGGCGAACCCCCGTTTGAGTTCCTCGTCCACCATGGCGTTGCCGCCGTACTTGATCACCAGGGTCTTGCGGGAAAACCGCTGGATGTAGGGCAGCGCCTCGGTCAGCACCCGGGCGATGGTGTGCACACTGATTTGGTCCATGGCGGTGGACTCGGACATGGGGCATTTCTCCGGTTTTACAGATCAGGACAATACGATGAATCATGGCATCGGAATGGCCGCCCGTTTCAGAACGGCAATCCCAGCGCGGCATCCACCTGATGCACCAGCGCACGGAATCGGGCCTGAATCCGGGCCAGGGCCTCGGGGGTATCTCCCTCAAAGCGCAGGGTCAGGCAGGGGGTGGTATTGGAGGCGCGCACCAGGCCCCACCCATCGGGAAAATCCACCCGCAGGCCATCAATGCGGGTGATCGCGCCGCCGTCCAGCGTGTCCCGACCCTCCACCGCCTCCAGCAGGCGGGCCATGAACACATCATGGGCCTCTTCAACGCCCTCGGGGCTCACCAGGATTTCCGGGGTATGGCACCCCTGGGGCAGGTCATCCAGCACCCGTGCAGGTGGACGCTCATCCCGCGACAGCCATTCCAGTAGGCGGGCTCCGGCGTAGAGGGCATCATCCACCCCCAGCCAGCGATCCCGAAAGAATATATGGCCGCTCATCTCTCCCGCCAGCAGCGCCCCTGTCTCTTCCATGCGCGCCTTGAGTAGCGAGTGCCCGGTACACCACATCTCCGGCACCCCCCCCAGGCGCCGCACCTCATCGGTCAGGTGACGGGTGCATTTCACATCAAACACCACGCCGGCACCGGGGTGACAGGCCAGGACATCATCGGCAAAACACATCATCAGACGATCCGGCCAGTGGATGCGTCCCTCACCGTCCACCACACCCAGGCGATCCCCGTCACCGTCAAAGGCCAGCCCCAGGTCCAGCCCCTGGCGCTGCACGATATCAGCCAGGTGGGCCAGGTTCTCGGGGCGCGAGGGGTCCGGATGATGATTGGGAAAATGGCCGTCCACCCGGCAAAACAGGGGCTCCACACGGCAGCCCAGGCGCCGGTAAACCTCCGGGGCCACGTCCGAGGCGGCGCCGTTACCACAATCCACGGCAACAGCCAGGGGGCGCTGCAGATGAATGTCCTTGCACAGCCGTTGCAGATAGGCCTGGGTCACCTCCGCCTCGGAACAGCGACCACCCGGGCCTTTGGGCAAGCGATCATCAGCAATGCGGCGGCGCAGCCGTTGCACGGTTTCCCGGTGCAGGGTGCGCCCCCCCAGCATGAGCTTGAAGCCATTATAACGGGGCGGATTATGACTCCCGGTCACCATCACGCCATTGCCATCGGCACGCTCCAGCGCAGCGAAATAAGTCACCGGCGTGGGCACGCAGCCCAGCAGGATCACTTCCAGCCCGGCAGCCATCAGCCCTTCCACCAAGGCAGCCTCCAGTGCCGGGCTGGAGAGACGACCATCACGGCCCACGGCCACCCGCGAGCCGCCCTGCTCACGGGCCTCCGCCCCGTAGGCCCGTCCCACCGCCCTGGCCACGCCCGGGTCCAGGCCAGCCTCCATCACCCCGCGGATATCGTAGGCCCGGAAGATGGAAGGCGACACCTGAAAACTCATGTGGGTACTCCCTGTTAACTCTCATGCATCACGGTGGTGAGTCACCCCAGATGATGAAAGATACGTTACAAGCCTCAGGTTCGTCCCGAGGAGCCAAACCCACCGGTTCCCCGTTGCGTGGTCTCGAACGCATCCACCACCTGGAAGCGGGGCTGCACCACGGGTACCACCACCATCTGGGCAATGCGCTCCCCCGGAGAGATCACAAAAGGCTCTTCTCCCCGATTCCAGCAGGAGACCATCAGCGGCCCCTGGTAATCGGAGTCGATCAAGCCGACAAGATTGCCCAGCACAATCCCCTGTTTATGGCCCAACCCCGAGCGGGGCAGGATCATGGCGGCCAGGCTCGGATCGGCGATGTGCATGGCCATGCCCGTGGGGATGAGCTCAGCCTGACCGGCAAGCAGCGTTAACGGCTCGTCCAGGCAGGCGCGCAGATCCACCCCGGCGGAGCCCTCCGTGGCCGGAGTGGGCAGGGGAAACTCACGACCCAGGCGGGCATCGAGGATCTTGATCTGTACGGTCTGCATGTTCGGCTCAGTCCTGTTCTCGTGCCATTTCAAAACGGTCTGCGATCACCCGCACCAGCGCCCGCGCCAGGGTGACCTTGGATTGACGCGGCAGCGAGCAGTCTCCATCGACCCAGAATACCCTCAGGGCATTGTCGTCCACATCGAACCCCTGGCCATCGGACACGTCATTGGCGGCGATCATGTCCAGGCGCTTGTTCTCCAGCTTGGCGCGGGCATGCGGCTCCAGGGAGTCGGTCTCGGCGGCAAACCCCACAGTGAAGGGGCGATCCCCGGAGGCGGCCACCTCGGCGAGGATGTCCGGGTTCTTCACCAGTTGCAGGTCCAGGGTGTCGCCCTGTTTCTTGATCTTTTGTTGCGCCGGTTGCGCCACGCGGTAATCGGCCACGGCGGCAGTGGCGATGAAGATGTCGGCACCCGGCAAGTGGGCCATCACCGTCTCCTGCATCTGACCGGCCGTCTCCACCATCAGACGCTCGACACCCACAGGGGCCTCCAGTGCCACCGGACCGCTCACCAGGGTGACCCGGGCGCCGGCCAGGGCAGCGGCGGCAGCCACGGCATACCCCATGCGTCCGGAACTGCGATTGGTGATATAACGCACCGGGTCCATGGGCTCCCGGGTGGGGCCAGCAGTGATCAGGACATGGCGCCCTTCAAGGCGCGGGGCCTCGAACAGGGCCTGGAGAGACTGCACCAACTCGGCGGGCTCGAGCATGCGCCCTGCCCCCATCTCACCGCAGGCCTGCCCACCGGTGCCCGGACCGAAGAGGTGTACGCCGCGTGAGGCCAGCAGGCGGGCATTGTCCCGGGTGGCCACGTGGCCCCACATTGCCCGGTTCATGGCCGGGGCCAGACAGACGGGGGCCTCGGTGGCCAGACACAGGGTGCTCAGCAGATCATCAGCCATGCCGTGGGCCAGGCGGGCCATGACATCCGCCGTGGCAGGGGCCACCAGGATGGCGTCGGCCCAGCGGGCCAGGCTGATGTGGTCCATTCCGGACTCCGCCTCGGCATCGAACACGGCCGTGCGCACAGGGTGGCCGGACAGGGCCTGGAAGGTGAGTGGCGCGACAAATTCCGTGGCTCGGGGGGTCATCACCACCCGCACCCGTGCCCCGGCCCCGATGAGCAGGCGCACCAGTTCGCAACTCTTGTAAGCGGCAATGCCGGCGCTGACGCCCAGCAGGATGTTTTTTTGCGTGAGTGACATGGGGGGATTCTACCTTGTCGGCAAGGGCAAGTCCTGCAAGGAGGGCAGTATCTCCCTGCCCTGTGCCCGCCTTCCCCCTCACCCCAACCCCTCTCCCCTTGATGAGTGAGGCACAATGCGTGACGTCCACCCCACGGGGACGGTAACGTAACACCCTGGATGAACCCTCCCAGACCCAGGACTCCCGATGTCTCAAGCCTACGATTCCGCCCGCTTTGAACGGGCACGCTGGACCATCTACAGTGTGCTCATCGCCGCCTACATGCTGGTGTTCTTTCACCGCTTTGCGCCCGCCATGGTCTCTGGTGAACTCACCGAGACCTTCGGCATTACGGCGGCGGCACTGGGCTCGCTATCCGCCATGTATTTCTACATCTACACCGCCATGCAGATGCCTGCGGGCGTGCTGGCGGATACCCTGGGCTCGCGCTTTGCCGTGATGCTGGGCAACGCGGTGGCCGGTTGCGGCTCCATCGTCTTTGGCCTGGCGGAGACCCTGGCCACCGCCAGCATCGGGCGCTTTCTGGTGGGCCTGGGGGTGTCGGTGGTATTTGTGGGGCTCATGAAGAGCAACTCCGTGTGGTTCAGCGCCAAGCGCTACGGCACCATCAGCGGCCTGACCCTGCTGCTGGGCAATCTGGGTGCCATCGCCGCCACCGGCCCCCTGGCACTGATGCTATTGCTGGTGGACTGGCGCAGCCTGTTCGTGGCCCTGGGGCTGATCGCCATTGGCCTGGCCCTGCTCTCCTGGTGGCTGGTGCGTGACAAGCCCGAACAGATGGGCTTTCCCTCGGTGCGTGCAATGGAAGGCCTGCCGCCATCGACACCGCGCCAGCAGCACTGGATCCAGGATCTCAAATCGGTGATGAAGAACCGGCGCCTCTGGCCCGGCTTCATCTACGACTTCGGTATCACCGGCAGCCTGTTCGGCATGCTGGGGCTCTGGGCCATCCCCCTGCTGCGGGATGTGCATGATCTGAGCCGGGGCGACGCCTCCCTGTACACCACCCTGGCCACCGTGGCCTTTGCCATCGGCTGCCTGGTCGCGGGCAATGTCTCCGACCGCCTGGGTCGACGCCGCCCGGTCTTGCAGGCCGGTGCCCTGGCCTACCTGGCCATGTGTCTGGGCCTGTTGTGGCTACCCTGGGGGCCGGGGGTACTGGGGATGAGCCTGTTCATCCTGCTGGGCCTGAGCGCCGGCTGTTTCGTGGTGGCCTATGCCCATGCCAAGGAGGTGGCGCCACCCGCCCTTTCGGGCATGGCCATCGCCCTGGTGAACACCGGGCTGTTCCTGGGTGCAGCCCTGTTCCAACCGCTGTTTGGCTGGGTGATGGATCTGGGCTGGGATGGCACCCTCAGCGCCACCGGCATCCCTGTTTATGATGCCGGGGACTACCAGCGCGGGCTGTGGCTGCTCACCGGCTTTGCGGCGCTGGCCACGGTGGCGTCGTGGCGGCTGGTGGAGACCCGGGGGAGGAATGTTGTGGAGGATTGAGAGGGGAAAGGGGCTCAGGAGTCTTGCCTCCCCTTTGGGGAGAAGGGTTGGGGATGAGGGGCGCATCAGCACCTGAGCCCCCGGCATCATTATTTCTCCAGCCGCGCCGCCAGAGGCCGATACTGGAGGGCATAGAACATCTCCAGATAACGCCGGGTCTCCGCACGCTCCAGGTTGGTGACGTACTTCCAGAATCCGTAGATACGGGACAGGGTCATCATGCGTTCGGCGTAGAGCTTCCAGGTGTAGCGGGCCTCCACCCGGTCCATACCGGCCTGGGAGATACGGTTCCAGTGGCCCGGGTCGCGCTCGCAACGGGCGAAGAAGTCCACCAGAATCTCTGCGGCCTCGTCCCCATGGTTGGGGTCGATGTGATACCCGGAATGCCCGTGCTCGATGATCTCCAGCGGCCCCCCATAGAGGGTGGCAAAGGTGGGCAGCCCCGATACCATGGCCTCGATCACCGTCAAACCGAAGGCCTCGAACAGGGCCGGCTGCACGAACACGCCGCGGTGATCCGCCACATAGCGGTAGAGTTCGCCGCACAGCACCTTGTCCAGGCGCACCCCCAGCCAGCGAACCTGATCCTCCAGGCCATGCTCATCAAAGAGCCGATGCATGTGTGCGATCTGTTCCTGTTCCTCCCGATCGGAGGAACGGGAGGCGTCGGTGTAACCGGCCACCACCACCAGGTTGGCCCGCTGGCGCAACTCCGGATTGGCCGCGTACCAGGACACCAGACCGGTGATGTTCTTGATGCGGTCCAGACGGGCCATGGTGAAGATGATGGGCTTGTCCGGCTCCGCCAGCACGCCGCGCCCCTCCGGGTGATGGCCGCCGAAGATCATCTCATGCAATTCTTCGTGCAACCCCTTGATACGCCGAGCCCCTTCCCGGTGGGAGAAATACACCTCGGAATCCGCCCCCGGCGACACGATATTGAATCGAGGATCGAAGACATCGATCCCATTCACCACCCGATAAAGATCCGGCATGCTGAAGGAGCCATAACTCTCATACTGGCCGATGGCATGATCGGTACCGGCGATCTCCTGATAGGTACTGGTAATGATGAAATCCGCCGCGTTCATGGCAATCAGATCCGCCGTGAACTGGCAGGAAAAATGGTAGTGCTCCTCGTTTTCCTTCCAGTAGAGATCCGAGTAGAGGTACTTGGTCTTCTCCAGGGCGTGAGCGATGTTGCACTGGGTGACATGCATGCGTGCCGACAACAGGGTAGCCACCAGATTGCCGTCGGAATAGTTGCCCACGATCAGATCGGGGCGCCCCCCCAGTTCCGCGCGCACCCGGGTCTCCACATCATTGGTGAAACGCTCCAGATAAGGCCAGATCTCGAAACGGGAGGTCCAGTGGGGTACCACTTCGCCGTCGCGACCACGAAACGGCACGCGCAGGATCTTGGCGTTCTGGGTGCCGGAGATCATCTCCTCGGGTTGATCGCAGGTGGTGCCCCGGGCCTCGGGGATGAGGCGGGTGACCACCAGGATGCGGGGCTGGATGTCCAGACCCTGCTCCGCCAGTCGTGCATGCATCTCCCGCTCCAATGCTCGGACCTGGTCCAGGATGTACACCACCTGCCCACCAGTATCGGGCAGGCCGAGCACATTGGATTGCCCGAAGAACCCGTGGGGCGAGAGGATCAGCATGCTGAAGATCATGGGAATCCTGGCCAGAAAATGCTCCAGGGTCTTGGGTGAAGGCGCCTCCAGCAATTCGGAAAGCAACTGCAGGCTCTCCAGTACCCGACCCACATCCTTGCCCCAGCCGGCCTCCAGACCCAGGTCCTGGAGTGCATGGGCCACGTCAGCCCAGGGGGTCTGACGATCCTTGCGGGTGAGCTTTTTCTCGGCGGAGCGGATGGCGGTACGCAGGCCATCCACATCCCGCACCCGATCATTGATCATCAATTGCTGGCCGTTGCAGCGATGCTCCCGCAGGAACTGAAACAGCTTGTCGAAGCCCTGGCCCTGGCCATCGAACAACTGGCTGGACAGCTTGCGGTTAAGGAACTCCACCCCCTGGCCGATGGAACGGGACTCCCGCATGTTGGGAAAGTTGCGCTGGAAAGCGCCAATATCGAACTCCAGGGGGCGGTCTTCCTCCAGGTGCGGGGCAACCATACGCTCCTTGGAGGCCAGGAACTCACCCACGCTCAGCGACTCCACCGCCAGTTCATCTGCGTGGATACGCAGGTACACCCAGCGCCCCACGCGCGGACGCACGGAGAAGGCAATCCAGGGCGGGGTGATCACCGCCTCCTGCACGTCCTCAACCATTTGCGCCAGGGCCGAGGTATCGGGGGGCGGGGCATCATGCTCCGCCTCCAGGTCCTGGAAGGCGTCCTGTATGTCCGAGCGCAACACGAAGGCGCGCCCCAGATTCTGATAGCGACGCAGCAGCAGATAGGTGAATTCCCGGTGCTGGGCGATGTTTTCCCGCAAGGCTTCCAACATGCAATGTCCCCTCTGGTGCTCATGGGATGGCAGGTACGGCGTGGCTTGAGAGTGTAGCAAGGCCGACCTGCAAGCCCATTTGTGGCCCGTTCAGCTTGATGCTATTGTACAAAAAGAATTTGTGCAAAAAGAAATCTCATGGCCAGCCTCCGGACCCGAATCCATTCCCATCCCGCCTTGCGGCATGGCAGCCCTCGTCACGCCGACGAGGCGCGCGTCCAGGCCATCATCCAGCGGCTACGGGTGCTGTTCCGGTCCCTGCAGGGACACTCAAGGCGCATCCAGGAGGACTGCGGCGTGAGTGCCGCCCAGCTATGGGCCCTCTGGGAGGTTCAACTGGAGCCGGGATTGAGCGTGGGGGATCTCTCTCAACGACTTTCCATCCACGTATCGACGGCCTCCAACATGCTCGACAAACTGGAACGCAAAGGGTTGCTGGAACGCCAGCGCGCTGGCCGTGACCAGCGCGTCGTCCGGCTGTTCACCACGCCCGCGGGCCAAAGCCTGCTGGACCACGCCCCGGCACCGGCTCAAGGGGAACTCAACCGGGCCCTGCAGGCCCTGCCTGCCGACAGCCTCGCGGCCCTGGAGGCCGGTCTGGGTGATCTGCTGGACATCATGGAAACCCCGGACGAGAAAGCGGCGCTGAAGCCCATCGCCGACGATTGACGGACCCGCTCCCGCGCCCGGGTCATCGCTGGCCTTGCAGCCACCCGGCCTAGTAGTATCCAAGGGTCATATGCATAGCAGAGAGGGGACTGAATGACGCCCACCCGCATCAACTTCCAACGCCTGCAGCAGGATATCGAGGCGCTATCGGCCATCGGCCGGGATGCCGACCGCGGCATTCACCGCATGGCTTTCAGCGAGGGGGATCTCGCCGGACGTCAGTGGTTCCGGGAGCGCATCCTCGAAGCCGACCTGGACTTCTACGAAGACGGCGCTGCCAACCTGCACGGACGCCTGGACTGGGATGGTCAGCGGCCCAGTGTGATGATGGGATCCCATCTGGACACCGTGCCAAGCGGCGGCCCACTGGATGGGGCCCTGGGCGTCCTCATCGGTCTGGAGGTCCTGCGTACCGTGAAGGAGTCGGGACTGCCCCTGAGCCACCCCCTTGAGGTGGTGAACTTCACCGACGAAGAGGGGCGGTTCGGCGGCCTGTTTGGCTCTCAGGCCGTGGCCGGTCAACTGACACCGGCCATGATTCATGCCGCCCGGGATCTGGAGGGGGTCACCCTCACCGAGGCCATGGCCGCCTGGGGGCTGGACGCCAATGCGGCCCTGTTCGCCCGCCGGCCCAAGGATTCCATCCACGCCTATCTGGAGCTGCACATCGAGCAGGGTCCGGTACTGGACCGGGGGGACATCAGCGTGGGCGTGGTGGAGGCCATCACGGGACTGTTCAAGTGGGATGTGCAACTCAAGGGTCAGACCAACCACGCCGGCACCACGCCCATGGATATGCGCAATGACACCTTCCAGGGGCTGGCCGAGTTCGCTGGCGAGATCGAGCGGATTCTCGAGGAGCACGGCAGCCCTCACAGTCGAGCCACCATCGGCCGCGTTGAACTCAGACCCGGCGCCGCCAATACCGTGCCCGGCTATACCAGCTTCTCCCTGGATGTGCGGGACACGGATCCGGACACCCTGAGCAATCTGGCCGATGCGTTCCGGCGTACCCTGTCGACCATGGCCCGACGGCGCTCGCTGATGTTCGAATTCGAGGTGCTCTCGGAGCTGCCGCCGCAACGCTGCGATCCGGCCCTGGTGCAACTGCTTGAGGACAAGGCCCGCACCCTGGACCTGAAGCATCTGCGCCTGCCCAGCGGCGCCGCTCACGATGCCCAGATCATGGCCTCGCTCACCCGCACGGGCATGATCTTCGTGCCCAGCCTTGAGGGGCGCAGTCATTCAGCCGCTGAGTGGACCAACTGGGAGGATATCGAACGCGGTGCCAACCTGATGCTACAGGCCATTCTGTCCCTGGCCACCGAAAACGGGGAGGCAGTCAAGTGAACAACAAGACCCAAGAGATGGCGAGTGGCGGCCCCGTCTACGACAGCGTGGATCCGCTGCGTGAACAGTACCGGGAGACCCTGATCACCAACCGGGCCCTGACCCGGGCCCTGGGCACCCACCATGCGGCGATGCTGTGCATCGACCTGCAATACCTGGATGCGGCACGCGGCTGGGGGGTGTTTGCCGATGCGGAACGCTCCGGCCTCCCCCCCGAGGCCCAGGACTATTACTTCGATCGTCTGGAGAATACCGTTCTGCCTAACGTTCGCCGCCTGCAGGACGGCTTTCGCTCCCTGAGCCTGGAGGTGATCCACACACGCATCCAGTCCCTTACCCAGGATGGCCGCGATCGGGGGCCCGGCCACAAGCGCCTGGGCCTGCACGCGGCCCCAGGCTCCAAGGAGGCGGACTTCCTGGAGATCGTGGCGCCTCGGGACGACGAAATCGTCATCAACAAGACGGCCAGCGGTGTCTTCACCGCCACCAACCTGGAATACGTGCTGCGTAACCTGAATGTGACGGCCCTGTTCGTGGTGGGTGTCTATAGCAACGAATGCGTCTCCACCGCCATCCGGGATGCCTGCGACCTGGGTTTTTACGTCACCCTGATCGAGGACGCCTGCGCCACGGTCACGCCCGAGTTACAGCGGGCCACCATGCTCACCATGAAGGACCGCTACGCCCGGGTGATGAGCACCGAACAGGCCCTGGCAGAGATCTCCAAGGTGGAGGAGATCGCCGAGTGAACCGTTGTCTTCCCCAGTCAAAGAGGCCTTAGCCATGGTAGTCGACTCGCAGCTTCAAAAGCCGCTTCGCCCCAAGGACGGTACCGCCGGCATCGAGCGGCCCCGCGCCCTGGCGGAGAGCATCCCCGAAGATCCCAGTCCACTGCTGGCCCTGGCAAGTCGGCATGTGGTGTCCTCGCGGCAATTTGACCGGGAGACGCTCACCCAGCTTTTCCGCCTCTCGGCCCAGTACGAAAGCACGCCGGCGCTGATGCATCTGCCGCTGCAGGGCAAGATCCTGATCAGCGCCTTCTACGAGCCCAGCACCCGAACCCGGCTCTCCTTCGAGAGCGCCTGGCACCGCCTGGGGGGGGACATCATGTCCATCACCGACCCCAAGAGCACGGGCATGGCCAAGGGGGAATCCATCCAGGACATCGCCGAGATGTTCAACAACTACGGGGATGTGATCGTCCTGCGCAACAACGAGGACCGCTCCGTCTACGACATGCTGGATGCCCTGCGCATCCCCATCGTCAATGCCGGCAATGGCATCGACGAGCACCCCACCCAGGCGATGGCGGACGTGTACACCATCTTCAAGTGGCGCCCGGAACTGCTGGACCCGGACCTGCCCCGGGACAAGCGGATCCGTGTGGGCATCATTGGTGTGCCCAACCGCATGCGCACCGTGCGCAGCCTGCTGCTGCTGCTGGCGCGCTTCCCCACCGCCATCGAGGAAGTGGTGATCTTCACGGACCAGGACAGTCCCTTCGACGAAGGGCAAGCAGAGGAGTTGAACCAGGCCGGGCTGTCGGTACGCGTGTCCAAGCGACTGGAGCCTGAGCTTCCCGATCTCGATGTGGTGTACATCAATGCCATTGCCTGGGTGGGTGACAGCTACGAGCAGATGGGTGCGGAACTGAAACTTTCCACCCACTCGCCACTGAAGAAAGACTCCATCATCCTGCATCCCCTGGCCCGCGGTGAAGAACTGGATACGGACCTGGACCCCACGCTCCACAACTGGTACTTCGCCCAGGCGCGGGGCGCGGTCTTCGTGCGTATGGCCCTGCTCACCTGCATGGTGCGCCGGGTGAGCGAAGTGATGGACACCTGAGCCCGCTTCCTGCCCGCTTGATCCCAGGCACCTGCTGATACGAATTCATTCACGAGGAGTTCCCTATGTGCGGCATCGCCGGCGTCATGCACGCCGATCCCCATCAACCGGTGGATCCGGAAACCCTGGTGGCCATGGCGGCCATCCAGTATCACCGTGGCCCCGACGGCTTCGGCTACAAGGTGCAGGACGACCGCGGCGTGGGCTTCTCCCATGCCCGTCTGACCATCATCGACCTGGATGAAAATCGCGGCCGCCAGCCCTTCATGTCGCCGGACAACAACCTGATGCTGGCGGTGAATGGAGAGCTTTACGATTACAAGCGCATCCGCGCCGATCTCACCTCCCGAGGTGCCAAGTTCCGCACCAAGAGCGACTCGGAGATGGTACTGCACATGTACAAGGATCTGGGGCTGGAGGACATGCTGCCGCACCTGCGGGGGGAATTCGGCATTGCCCTGTACGATCGTCAGCATGACCGCCTCATGCTGATTCGCGATCGCTTCGGCGTGAAGCCCCTGTACTGGACCGAGGTCAACGGCAAGCTGGTGTTCGGCTCGGAACTCAAGGTGCTGTTTGCCCATCCAGATGTCCCGCGCCGCTTTGAGGCCCAGGGCCTGTATCATCAACTGATGCAGACCATGGTCCCCGGTCAGACCGCCTTTGAAGGCATCCACCAGGTGAAGCCCGGCCACGTGGTCACCATCGAGCGACGCCATGGCAAGTTCGAGATCCGTGAAGACCGCTACTGGGACATGGACTTCCCCTTGATGTCCGAGCGGGGCGGTGAAAAGGACGAATCGTTCTATATCGAGGGCGTGCGCGACAAACTCATGGAGGCGGTACAGCTGCGCCTGGAAGCCGACGTGCCGGTGGCCTGCTATCTCTCCGGCGGCATCGACTCCTGCATCACCCTGGGCCTCGCCGCAGCCACTCAGCAATCTCCGGTGAAGGCCTTCACCATCGGCTTTGATAATGCCGACTACGACGAGACTGCCATTGCCACGGAGATGGCCGAAAGCGTGGGCGCCGACCAGGACGTGATGACGCTGAACGCGGATCATCTCTATGACAACCTGGTGGAGACGCTGTGGCACGCGGAGCGCACCATCTACAACACCCTGGGCGTGGCCAAGCTGCTCATGAGCCGTCACGTGAACAAGGCCGGCTACCGGGTGGTGGTGACTGGCGAGGGCTCCGATGAACTGTTCGGGGGTTACCCCTCCTTCCGCCGGGACATGTTCCTGCATGGTCTGGACACCCTGTCCCCCGCCGAGCGGGCCAGTTGGCAACAGATGCTGGCGGAGAGCAATCAACTTTTCCAGGGGGCCATGCTGGCGGAGAACGAGCTCCATGACCCGGCCCTGGACGCCCTGGTGGGCTTCACTCCCTCCTGCCTGCAGCCCTGGCTGGCCAGCGCCGAACACGCTCCGGGCCTGATGGCCCCGCATCTGCGTGAGCAGGTGAAGGGTTACGAGCCGGGCCGCGCCATCGCCAACGCCCTGGATGCAGACATGATCGAAGGCCGTCATCCCCTGGACAAGGCCCAGTACGTCTGGATCAAGACCATGCTGGAAGGGCAGATCCTCACCTGGGGAGGTGATCGCGTGGACATGGCTAATTCCATGGAGGCCCGTCCGCCGTTCCTGGATCATCACCTGGCGGAGTTCGCAACCCAACTGCCCCCGTCCATGCGCATCAAGGGGCGCACGGAAAAGTACGTGCTGCGCGAGTCCATGAAGGGATTACTCCCCAAGGTGCTGTACGAGCGCGAGAAGTTCGCCTTCATGGCGCCGCCGGCCCATACCGACCCCAAGAAGTGGGCGGCGATGAAAGCCCTGGCGGATCAGTACCTGTCGGACGATGCCATAAAGGAGGCGGGCCTGCTGGATCCTGCCGGCGTGAAGGCCCTGTTTGACCTGCATGACGCACCGGACACCACCACCTCCACCCAGGTGCAGCTGGATGCGGTGATTAACCACATGATCGGCGTGCAGGTGCTGCACAGTCACTTCGTGGCCCAGGACATCCCGCGACTGGCCCGCAAGCGGGCCGAAGCCCTGGGGTGGCACCCCTGAGGTGACAAGCCCTATCCCTCTCCCCAAGGGGAGAGGGTTGTAAAGAGGCGTCGACACTCACTGAGTCCCCTCCCACTGGAGAGAGAGATGTCAGGGTGTCGATACTCACCGAGCCCCTCTCCCCTCTGGGGAGAGGGGTTGGGGTGAGGGGCCCGCGGAGTTCCAGGCGTCATGAGCCGACGCATAAAACTCCGCATCCTCCGTGGTGGCCCCATGCAGGGTACAGACCCTGGCGGCAAATCCGGCGGCGCGATGCAGGATCACCTCCCACGGCCATCCCTCCAGCAACCCCAGCAAGGTGACCGCACTGAAGGCATCCCCTGCCCCCACGGTGTCCTTGAGCCCAGCCACCGCCGGGGCATTCATGGCATGCACGGCCCCCTCGCGTGTGAGCACCATGGCCCCCTCCGAAGCGCGGGTAACGATCATCGCCTCCAGATCAAAACAGGCCAGCGTCAGGCGCGCCTGGACCTCCGGGTCGGCGGCGGGCTCCGGCGCCAGCGCCGAGAGTTCGTCCTGATTCAGCTTGACCCAGGTGGCATGGGCCATCAGGTCGTGCACCTCCTCACGCTTCCACCACGGCGCACGCAGGTTCACATCCATGAACACACGGGCATCCATGTGCCCCCTCAGGCGCTCCAGGCCATGGCGTGCGGATGCCTCACGCAGAGCCAGGCTGCCGTGATAAAGGATGCCGTGATCGGGCAACGCGTCCAGGGCGCCTGCCACCTCCACATGATCGTAGGCCTGATCCGCCAGGATCTCGTATCGAGGCTCACCTCCACTCAAGGTGACCTGGACCTGACCCGTAGGGTGATGCGGGTCTCGCTGCAAGCCTTCGGGGCGCATGCCCCAGGCAGACAGGGCCTGCCGCACCTGCGCGCCCAGTGCATCGTCGCCCACGGCACCAATGAACAGCGGATCGCGGCCCAACCCCTTGAGATTCCAGGCGACGTTGAAGGGCGCCCCCCCCAGCACGGAACGCGCCTCGAAGCAGTCGAAGAGCACTTCTCCGAAGATCACGGGTTCGGGATTCGCTGTCACGTCGGCCTCCTGCGATGATAGGAAAGGCTTCGAGGTTACCCAGCGCGAAAAGGCCTTGGCAAGCCGCGGGGGCGACCGATCATCCCTGGACGCAGCAGTTACGCCCGCGGTGCTTGGCCTGATAAAGCGCCTTGTCGGCGCGGTCGAACAAGGATGAAGGGGTATCTCCCACCCTGGCCTCGGCCACACCGGCAGACAGGGTGATGTCCACCGGATCACCGTCAAAATGAAACCCCAGGCCAGCCACGGCCTCGCGCAGAGAGTCACAGAACGCCAACGCGTCAGCGGCGGGCGTGCCCACCAGGATCATGACATATTCCTCCCCCCCATAGCGGGCCACCATGTCGGTGCACCGGGAGCGCTCTTTCAGGCACTGGGCCACGGTGGTGATCACACGGTCCCCGGCACTGTGACCATAGGTGTCGTTCACCCGCTTGAAGTGATCAATGTCCCAGACCACCAGACTCAGGGGCGTGCCGAGGCGTGCCCAGCGGCTCAACTCATCACGGATGCGTTCATCGAAAGCCTCACGGTTGGGCAGGCCTGAGAGGCTATCCTGGTGGGCACGGTTCTGTTGCCACAGGAAGGCCTCGCGCAACTGTGCGGACTGTCGTTCCAGGTCCGCCACCCGCTGGCGCAGGCGCTCGGTCTCGAGGCGGGCCTCCTGGTCTCGCAGGGCCTCCTGTCCGCGATAGGTCTCCATGTGCTGGCCGATGGCCCGAATACGCCCCCTCACCAATTCCTTGAGATGACCCAGTTCCAGATCCCGATCCGATAGACCGGAATTCAGAAGGGACATCTCCTGTGCAAGATGATCGCGAAATGTCTCGCGGTTGCGTTGGGAATCACGCAGGTGGTCACCCTGACCTGCCAGGTAATCATCAAAGCTGGCCAATTCCCGGGTAATATCCTGCAGAAAGTCTTCCATCTCCTCCCGCTGGTTGTGAAGGTCACTCAAACACTGATGCACCGCCTGAGCCACGCGGGAGACCCATTCCGACCAGGGGGGCACACGCTCGCTGACGTGCAATTCCTGGCGCAGGCGGTCCATGGCATCCTGCAACCGGGGTAATGAGGCCAGTTCCATCAGCAGTTGCAGGCCCAGGGAGCGAATCTCCGCCGCATCCCCGGAATGACCGTGAGCGGCGGGGTGGTGCGCGCCTCGGCCGCGATCATGCAGCCAGTCGGAGAGTTCGCTCAGGTAGGCCTCCAACTGAGCGGGGGTCAGAGTCTCCTGGGATGACACATCCACTTGCAGGCGGTTGAGGATCGGATCCAGATGCGGGCATGCTCCCTCGGCAGCCATGCACAAACGATTCAGCAATCGCCTCAGGCTGGCCTCCAGCGCGGCCTGATCATCCAGTGCCTGTTCCAGCTCCCGAATGGTATCCAGACACCTGCGGCGTACCTCGTCAGTGCTCACCCATGGCGCCTCTTCGGACGTGCCCTCCCACCTGCCCCCCGGCATGAAACTGGGCCAGCTTCACGGACTCCGGAATGACCAGCTCCACGCCCACAGGCAGGTGGTCGGAATAATTCAGATTGTAGACATGCACCTGTTCCAGCCCCAGGCCCGGGGTGACCAGAATATGGTCAAAAGCATGCATGGGACGCCAACTCGGATAAGTCTTGGCACTGTCCAGGGGCTCCTGCAGGCGTGTGTTGCGCACCAGTTTGCGTACTTCCGCCGAATGAGTCGGGGTGTTGAGATCCCCCATCACCACCACATGCTCATGATCCCGCAGCACTTCGCCGATGTACTGCATCTGTCGCATGCGGGTCTTTCGCCCCAGGGAGAGGTGTACCAGCATGATCACCAGAGAATCCTCGCCGCTTTCGGCCCCGAAATGCGCCTCCAGTGCCCCTCGTCCCGGGATGCGGCTGGGCAGGCGATGCTCCATCACGGAGTGAGGCTGATAACGTGATAGCAACCCCAGGCTGTGCTTGGCGAACTTGCCCAGATTCCGGTTGGTCTGGCTGTACCAGTAGGGCAACTGGCTCTGTCGAGAGAGGTACTCGGCCAGATTCACGAAGTTGCTGCGCAGGCTGCCGGCGTCCAGCTCCTGCAGGCCCACCATGTCGAAGCCGGCGATGAATCGGGCGATGCTGTCCAGATTGCCCATGCGCCCCCCATAGGGCAGCACGTGCTTCCAGCTGTTGGTCAGGTAATGGTGAAATCGCCCCGAAGCGATCCCGACCTGGACGTTATAGCTGAGGATGCGCAGGCGCTGGCCCCGCACCGGCGGTGTGCTCGGACCCACGGAGAGGCTGGAGGTCAAAGGCCCCTCCAGGGTCATCCCCGCCTCGTCCCGATAATTCAGTCCCAACCGGTCAAAGTACGGCTCGGCGAGCACCGGCGCCATGGATCACATTTCCCCGTAGGAATGCAGCCCACCGAGGAACATGTTCACCCCAACGAAGGCAAAGGTGGTCACAAACAGGCCCACAATGGACCACCAGGCCATGGGCACACCACGCCACCCCTTGGTGAAGCGCATGTGCAGCCAGGCCGCGTAATTAAGCCACACAATGAGGGCCCACACCTCCTTGGGATCCCATGACCAGTAGCCACCCCAGGCCTCGGCGGCCCACATGGCCCCCAGCACCGTGGCGATGGTGAAGAAGGCAAAACCGATGGCGATGGTCTTGTACATGACATCATCAAGGACCTGTCGCCCGGGCAGACGGGTTGCCAGCAGACCACTGGGGCGATGCCGTTCGCCGTGGGCCCGCATGAGATAGGCCACACCCACCATGGCGGCGATGGCAAACCCCCCATAGCCGATGAAATTGGCCGGCACGTGTACCTTCATCCACCAACTCTGCAGGGCCGGCACCAGCGGCTGAACCTCGTGGGCCTGGCGGTCCAGCGTGTAAAACAGCAGGAAGGCCACCGCGCCACTCACCAGCAGCAGGACGAAGCCGCCCATGCCCCGATTACGACTCCGGCCCTCGTAATAGAGATACATCAGCACCGTGATCACGCAGAACAGGACAAAGACTTCCCAGAGGTTACTCACCGGGATGTAACCCCAGGCGGGGTCATGCAGGTAGGTTTCACGCCAGCGCACGAACAACCCCACGAGGCCGAAGGTTGCTGCCGCCCAGGCCAGCGCGCCCCCCACCTGGGCACTGAATTCAGTACGGCTCGGCGGACCGGTCAGTGCGCCCACGGCCACCAGGAACGCCAGTGGGCTGACCCATTCCAGACCCTGAATGATCCCCCCCTGACCCAGCCAGAGCAGGCCACCGCCCAGTACGGCGGCGCCCCCGGCGATGATCAGGGCCGGTACCACACCCGCTGTGCCCGTGGCTTCGCGGCGGAACAGGTAGGCGATATAGGCGGCTGTGGACATGAACAACAGGGCGCACATCCACATGACGGCGGACTGCCCGGAAACCAGATACTTGAGGAAGAAGTTGGTCTCGGCCCGCGCCAGTGAGTCGCCGTAACTGAGCACGCCGAGCACACTGAGCAGGCCTACGGCCAGGGCATAGCCCCTGAAAGGCTTCCAGTACCAACCCAGCCAGATCCCCACAATCGCGTGGACGATCAACGTGATCACCTGATAGATGTCCATGTAACCGCCGAACATGGCCAGGACAAATACGGTGGATACCGTCACCAGGGCGGCCCACAACCAGTCGGTGAGGGACAGGCGTTTGAAAAAGCCGGGGTATTCGGCCCCGATGGTGTCATGCGGGACGGACATGGTTCTTACCTCCCGTCGTGCTAAACCGGATTGGGTTCATTAGGATCACCGGGGACTGTTTTCCGACCTTGCCGGGTCGGAACCGGTGGCATCGCTGGGGATCTCCTGACCCAGCACATAACGACTGAGCGTGTCAAATTCCTCGTTGAATTCCAGCATATTCCGATTGCTGGTGCCAGCGAAAACCAGCTGACTGCCCTGCCCCGCCGGGCGGACCATCAACCAGCAGCGACGATGGCTCATGTACAACATGAGGAAGACGCCCAGAATCAGCATCAGGCTGCCAAAATAGACCACATTCTGACCCGGCGCCTTGCTGATCATCAGGCCCGATGCCTGAACCTGCTCAAAATCGTTGAAGATGATCAGGAAGTCCGAACCAAAATGGGGCAACGCATCCAGGGCCACCAGGGCGTCATCCAGGTAGGCCGCATTCTTGCCGCTCATGGAATCGATACCCTCTTCTTCCAGAACCTGGATGTAAAGCTCGCGCAGGGTCATATTCACCACCCGACCGAACAGGTCCATGAGCGCGTCCCATTGATGCTGAGGGGCCCGCTGCTCGATGTCCTCCACGATGGCGTCGTATCCCCCCTGAACAAACAGCTCCATCAGGCGAATCATGATGGATTCAACCACCTCCAGCGGGACGTCTCCCTGACTGCCGTGGAACTGGCGAGCCGCGGAAGCGGCCACCTCTCCCACCACATCGGCCACCCGTTGATCATCATGGATCGCGGAGACCATACGCATGAAACGATCCACACCGCGGCCGTCCGGATCCTGGGGCACATACAGATACTGGAACGGCTGGGCCGTGCTGTGACGCACGCCGGTGAGCATGAAGTTCGTGCCATCCCGCTCCATGGGGTTTTTCATGGCGCGGTAGAATGTGCCCACACCACTGGGATCGCGAATCGTGTAGTCGAGGCTCGGCCCCATGTCGCGGCGCTCCGGATTTCCTTCCGTGTCCACCACCGTACCCATATTGTGGGTTTGCAAGCCAGTGAACTCGAAGGTATAGCGATTCCCGTCAGTCAATTCCTGAACATGGTTGCCGTACACCCTGACATCCAGCGGCAGGGGTTCCCGGGCACCTCGCCCCAGGTGATGCAGGTCCAGATCCAGGAAAGATCCGCCATCCCGGAAACTGGCCTGGTAAATGGCATGACCACGGTGGACCAGAGGCTCGTTCACACGGACGGTACGCGCCAGGGGTTCATCCAGGGTGTCGTCATGGATGACCAGGTCGGACTCATAGGCGCGTTCCTGGCCGGTCTCGTGCCGCTGCACACGGAAATCCTTGACTTCGATGCGAAACGGCAGATCCTGCACCACATAGCCATCACGGATCGTAATGAAGGCCACGTCCGCACTATGCCCCTCGGGAATCTCGACGCTGCCCCGGAACGACAGATTGGAATCCCCGAGGCGACTTTGCTCGGGCACCTGGGAAGCGGGAATCTCGCGTGTCTCCAGTTCCAGCCGGCCTGTCATCTCCGCCAGCCTCAGGGGTACACTGCCATCGATCAGGCCACCCACGCAGATGATGACAATGGCCCCATGGGCGAAAAAGTAGCCCAGGCGATTGCCGCTGCCGCGCATGGCTGAGAGCAGGCGTGTGCCGTCGGACTGCTCCACCTGACGAATCCGATAGCCTCGCGAACCCAGCACCTTTCCAGCCCGCTCCAGCACCTGTTCGGGCGGCTCGGGATGCGCCTCGCTTTGCACGTTGTGGGCAAAACCGCGCAGGGATTTCTCGCGCACGCCCAGGCGGAAGCTGCGCATGTCGCGTAGCATGGTCGGCGTGGTGCGGTAAATGCATACGGCCGTGGAAATCACCAGGAAGGCCAGGACAAAGAGAAACCAGCCCGCTGAGTAGACATTGTAGAGGTTCAGGGTGCGAAACAACTCATGCCAGAAGGGCCCGAAATTCATCAGGTAGTTCTGGAAGGGCTGGTTTTGCTCCAGCAACGTGCCCACCACGGAAGCCACCGCCAGAACCACCAGGAGCGTGATGGCCAGGTTCATGGACCCCAGGAAACTCACCAGGATGGCAAGCCGGGAGGGGCGACGAGGGGAGGCTGAATCCTGCGGGGAACGACTCATGCGTTAGGTAAAGATCCGTTGGGATGCCGGTGGGACCACAAAAACCCGGAAAAGATCCGGTTATGCGATGACACAGGACATCATCGAGATGGGTCCCAAGGAAAAAAGGGTGGCCGAGGCCACCCTTTTTCTTACGGACTGACTACTGCCCCATGGGCAACCGAACGTCGCTCACTTGGGATCCAGGGTCGCGATGTACTCGGATACGGCCTTCATCTCTTCCTCTGACATGCGCGAGGCGATGGTGCGCATCATCCGGCCGGGATCGTTGTGGCGCTGGCCACTACTGAACTGATTGAGCTGGTCCAGATTATAAGCGCCATGCTGAGCGGCCAGCTTGGGGAACACGGCGGCGGGGTTGCCCTTGCCGCCAGGACCATGACAAGCCACGCAGGCAGCCACGCCGTCGTTCACATTGCCACCGAAATAAACCTGTTCACCAAGGGCCAGGGTCTCTTCGTCGGCGCTGGTGCGGCCAGGCGCGGTTTCCTGCATGGAAAAGTAGGCGGCCAGGTCACGCATATCCTGTTCATCTAGGCGTGCCACCTGAGGATTCATCAGCGGGTGGCTGCGTTCACCCGACTTGTAATCCATCAATTGCTTGAAGAGATAACCCGCATCTTTACCCGCGGTCTTTGGCCACGCAGGATTCACGCTGTTCCCATCGGCCTGGTGGCAGGCGATGCATGGGGTGGACAGTTCCTTGCCGCGCTCGGGATCGCCCGGCTCGGCGTGCAACGATGCCGACAGACTCATTCCCAGGGTGGCGGCGGCAATAACGACAAATTTTTTCATTGTGGGTTGACTCCTGAACCTGAAACAGTGTGCGCTTTTCTTTGGTAACCTGTGGCACCCGGACGCGACCGGCGCAACCTCAAAATAGCCGCAATGTATATCACACTCACCCCCCCGCCGCAAAAACGGGCAGGGGCGGACCTCAACCATCGCTAGAGAGAGTTAGACACTCAATGAACCCGGTTTACTCCCGGGCCGAGTTCCTGACCAGTGCCGCCAGCCTCAAGGGCTTGCCACCGGAAACAGGGCGCGAAGTCGCCTTCGCCGGCCGTTCCAACTCTGGCAAGTCCAGCGCGATCAATACATTGTGCCAGCAAAAGGCGCTGGCGCGTACCAGTAAGACGCCTGGTCGGACTCAGCTCATCAATTTCTTCGCCCTGGACGAGGATCATCGTCTGGTAGACCTGCCCGGCTACGGTTACGCCAAGGTTCCCGAGGCCGTACGCCGCCGCTGGGGACGTCTGATGGAAGAATATCTGGCGGGACGCGAGTGCCTGCGCGGATTGATCCTGGTGATGGATATCCGCCACCCCCTCACGGAACACGACTGGCAAATGGTGGGCTGGGCCCACCAGCGGCAACTGCCCCTGCATGTCCTGCTGACCAAGGCTGACAAGCTCAAGCGGGGCCCTGCCCTGGACACGGTGCGTCAAGTGGCCTCAGCCCTGGGCGCCGAAGACGTGGAAGCCACGGTACAGCCCTTCTCATCCCTGAAGAAGCAGGGCGTGGATGATGCCCACTCGGTGCTGGATCACTGGCTCTTCGCCGCCCATCATCCCGAGGCAGACGCCCCGGAAGTGCTCTGAACGCGGCATGGCGCGCTCAAAAAAAAGCCCCGGGGCCATTGGGGGTTGGCTGATCCGGGGCAGAGGTTGGCTCGACTTGGGGGAGTTCGAGCCATCCCGCTCAGGGAGGTAAGCGGGAAGCGCCGGGCTGCAGCGCTTAATTCCTGTGACTGCCTGACGCGCTAATGGTTCAGTGTTTTTCTCGGGTAAAAGCGCAAAAAAAAAGCCCCGCATCGCAATGGCGAGACGGGGCCAGGCTTGGGCTCGACTTGGGGGAGTCAGAGCATCCCGCTCAGGGGGCCAAGCGGGGAGCGCCCCATCCGGGACGCTTAACCCGATGGACAGGGTCTTCAGGGGAAAGTTCTGGTCCCGAAGACCAACGGAACATGGATGTGCCAAAACGTGAAACACATCTCACTGGAGTCGCGGTAGACCTCAGTGCGCATCGTCCCAATTGGTGCCTACCCCCACGTCCACCACCAGCGGCACCTCCAGCTCGGCAGCCTGACACATGAGGCGGTCAAGTGCCTCACGCACCGTGTCCACGGCCCCCTCATCCACCTCGAACACCAGTTCATCATGCACCTGCATGATCATGGTCAGTGGCTGCCCGGAGGACTGGATCCAGGCATCCACTGCCAGCATGGCCCGCTTGATGATATCCGCCGCCGTCCCCTGCATGGGGGCGTTGATGGCCAGACGCTCCGCCTGATTACGCACCTGGGCATTGCGGGCCTTGATCTCCGGCAGATACAGACGACGACCGAAGACCGTCTCCACATACCCCTGCTCCCGGGCCCGGTCCCGGGTGTCGTCCATGTAGGCCTTCACTCCCGGATAGCGGGCGAAGTATCGATCCACATACTCCTGGGCAGCCCCGCGCTCGATGCCCAGTTGCCGGGCCAGTCCGAAGGCTGACATGCCGTAGATCAGACCAAAATTGATGGCCTTGGCAGCCCGCCGCTGCTCCCCGGTGACCTGATCCAGGCCCAGGGACCAGACCTCGGCGGCCGTGGCCTGGTGGATGTCCATGCCCTGATTGAAGGCCTCCACCAGGCCTTTGTCGCCAGACAGATGGGCCATGATGCGTAATTCAATCTGCGAGTAGTCGGCGGCCATGAGCACCCGGCCCGGCGGCGCCACGAAGGCCTGGCGGATGCGTCGTCCCTCAGGCGTGCGCACGGGGATGTTCTGCAGATTGGGCTCGGAGGAGGACAGTCGCCCGGTGCTGGTCACCGCCTGATGGTAGGACGTATGCACCCGCCCTGTGTCGGGGTCGATACGGCCCGGCAACTTGTCGGTATAGGTGGACTTGAGCTTGGAGAGCCCGCGATGCTCCAGGATCAGCCGGGGCAGCGGGTAATCTGCGGCCAGCTGTTCCAGAACATCCTCCGCCGTGGAGGGCTGACCCTTTGGGGTCTTGCGCACCACCGGCAGTTTCTGGCGTTCGAACAGGATCTCCTGAATCTGCTTCGGAGAGCCCAGATTGAAACTGCCACCGGCCACCTCGTGGGCCTCGCGCTCGATCTCTCCCATGCGGTCGGACAGTTCGTGGCTCTGGGTGAAGAGCAGATCCGCGTCCACCCGTACGCCGGCCCGCTCCATGCGCGAGAGCACGGGCACCAGAGGGATCTCCAACTCCTCGTAGACGCGCCGCTGTCCCGTCTCGCCCTGGAGCCGCCCCCAGAGATACTCATGCAGGCGCAGGGTCACGTCCGCATCCTCGGCTGCATAGGGAGCAGCCTCGTCCAGGCGCACCTGGGAGAAGGGAATCTGCTTGGCTCCCTTGCCGGCAACCTCTTCGTAATGGGTTGTGCGGATCCCCAGGTGCCGATCAGCCAGGGTATCCATATCATGGCGGCTGGCAGTGCTGTTCAGCACATAGGACGAGAGCATGGTGTCGTGGGTGATGCCACGCAACTCGATCCCGTGATTGAGCAGCACATTGCGATCATACTTGAGATGATGACCCAGCTTGGGCCGGCTATCGTCCTCCAGCAGCGGCTTCAACCGGGCCAGGGTTTCCTCAAGGGGCAGCTGCCGGGGGGCATCGGCATAATCATGGGCCAGGGGCAGATAGGCGGCCTCGCCCGGGCGCACCGAGAACGACACACCCACCACCCGGGCCTGCATGTAATCCAGGCTGGTGGTCTCGGTATCGAAGGCGAACAACTCCGCCGTTTGCAGCCGCTCAAGCCAGCGATCCAGCTGTTCCTGTTCGAGCAGAGTCTCGTACTCCACAGGCGCCCCTTCGGTAGCCGCCTGCTCAAGCTGCGCCTGCCCGCTCGACTGATGGCCATCCAACTCCTTGAGCCAATGGCGAAATTCAAAGCGTTCCAGCAAGCCGCGCAAGGTTTCCGACTCAGGTGGTTGCAGATTCAGCCCCGCAGGGGTCAGATCCAGGTCCAGGTCACAGCGCACCGTGACCAGTTCCCGCGACAAGGGAAGGCTGTCCAGGCTGGCGCG
Organism: Ectothiorhodospira sp. 9100; assembly: GCF_022227565.1. Taxonomy (NCBI): domain Bacteria; kingdom Pseudomonadati; phylum Pseudomonadota; class Gammaproteobacteria; order Chromatiales; family Ectothiorhodospiraceae; genus Ectothiorhodospira; species Ectothiorhodospira sp. 9100. The sequence goes on along the minus strand of NZ_JAJNAN010000017.1, from coordinate 35,622 downwards.
CAGGTTCTCGCCCACCTTGCCCTTGATGCCGTCGGCATGGGCCATGATGGCATCCAGATCCCCATGGGCCTCAAGCCATTTCACCGCCGTTTTGGGGCCCACCTTGTCCACCCCGGGCACATTGTCCGAGGTATCCCCCACCAGGGTCAGGTAATCCACAATCAATGAGGGGGGCACACCGAAGCGCTCCTTCACGCCAGCCTCGTCCAGCGTCGTACCGGTCATGGTGTTCACCAGGGTCACGCCGGGTTCTACCAGTTGTGCCAGATCCTTGTCCCCCGTGGAGATCACCACATCCATGTCCCTTCGCCGGGCCTGACGGGCCAGGGTGCCGATCACGTCATCCGCCTCCACCCCTGGCACCACCAGGAGGGGGATGCCCATGGCCCGCACCAGTTCATGCAGCGGATCCACCTGCGCCACCAGCTCGTCGGGCATGGGCGGACGATTGGCCTTGTACTGCTCGTAGAGATCATCGCGGAAAGTGCGCCCCTTGGCATCGAAGACCACGACCATGTGCTCGGGCTGATAGTCACTGATCAACCGCCGCAACATATTGGCCACCCCCAGCACGGCCCCGGTGGGCTCCCCCCGGGAATTGGACAAGGGCGGCAGGGCATGGAAGGCGCGGTACAGGTAGGATGAGCCGTCCACCAGGACCAGGGGCTTGCTGTCAGTCACGGGTTGTTCTCTTGCTTTGGGTACGAGGTCGATGGGGGCCGGCATCGCCGGAGAACCCCATTGTGGCCCGATGCGGAAAAATGACCAAACAATGCGGTTTGCCAAGGCCAGGGAACACGATATGCTTCGATCAAACAATGGAACATCGAGCACATCATGAAGCGTGACCAGCGAGCCGCCCATCCAGGCCTGCAACCCATGGATGACACCATGCTCACCCGTGAGAGCTGGAAGATATTCCAGATCATGGGCGAATTCGTGGAAGGCTTCGAGCGCCTGGCTCGAATCAAGCCCTCGGTGAGCATCTTCGGCTCCGCTCGCATCCCACCGCAAAGCCCCACCTACCAACTGGCCGAGAAGATCGCCCGGGACCTGTCCGATGCCGGTTTTGCCGTGGTCAGCGGCGGCGGCCCCGGCATCATGGAAGCCGCCAACAAGGGGGCCTTTGCGGGCAAGTCACCGAGCATTGGCCTGAACATCAACCTGCCCCATGAGCAAACCGCCAATGCCTATCAGGACGTCTCCCTGGACTTCAGGCACTTCTTCTCCCGCAAGGTGATGTTCGTCAAATACGCATCGGCCTATGTGGTCCTGCCCGGCGGTTTCGGCACACTGGATGAGATGGCGGAGATCCTCACCCTGGTCCAGACGGACAAGACCCGCCGTATCCCGATCATCCTGGTGGGCTCGGACTTCTGGAAGGGACTGCTGGACTGGTTTGAGAACACCCTGGTGGCACAGGGGACCATCAACCAGGAGGACCTGGATCTTTACACCGTGGTGGACGATGCCAAATCCGTGGTCGACGCCATCTTCAACTTCTACGAATACGGCGGCCTGGAACCCACCAGCGAAGAGCGCGAGAGGCTCATGGACCTATGAACACGCGTCACGCCCTCACCGCCCTGGCCCTGACCGCCTGCCTGGCCACGCCCCTGTCAGCCCAGGAGCAGGCCGCACCGCCTCCCCCGCCCCTGCTGGACGATTCGACCCGGGTCACTCGGGAACTGATGGAACCCCAGGTCACCATCACCGAGCGCGTGGGAGAGCGCATCGAGGAATACCGACTTCAGGGCGAGCTGTACATGATTCGCGTACAACCAGACAATGCACCGGCCTATTACCTGGTGGACACGGACGGCGACGGCCACCTGGAAACCCGGATGGATGAACTGGACCCCAAGATCCTCATCCCAGCCTGGGTGATCTTCAGTTTTTGAAAAACACAACGCCCCCTGGCATTCCGACACCGCCCACCTTTCAGCCCGCCGACGGATCCAGGTTCGTCAACTCACGCCAGCGCGCCAACTGAGACTGGAAATCCTGATAGGAACGAATCACCCGCCGAGCGGTGCTGTCCTCGTCGGCCATCTCTTCCAGTACCTCATCCGTCAGGCGTCGCAACGAGGCCAGCACCGGCTCAGGGAAACGCTGCACGGGCACATCGTACACACTGATGAGCTCATCCAGGGCCTGTTGGTTGCGGGCTGTAAACTCCATGAGCATGTGGTCACTGGCCACCCGACAGGCATGTGTTACCGCCTGTTGAAGCCCGGACGGCAACGCCTCGTAGGCCTCACGGTTGATCAGCGCCTCCACCAGCGAGCTGGGCTGCTGCCAGCCCGGATAGTAGTAATGCCAACCCCATCGGTGCAGCCCCAGATCCCTGTCCCCATAGGGCCCCACCCACTCGGCCGCGTCGACGCGCCCCCCTCGCATGGCCTCAGGAATGTCATCACCCGCCATGGACACCACCCGGGCACCGGCGCGACGCATGACCTCCCCCCCCAGCCCGGACATGCGAATCGACAACCCTTCCAGATCCGACAACTCGCGAATCTCCTGCTTGAACCACCCCCCCATCTGGGCACCGGTATTCCCACACGGAAAGGGAATCACATCGAAGTGCCGGTAAAGATCCCGCCACAACGCCAGCCCACCCCCCTGATACAGCCAGGCATGGGTCTCCTGAGCATTCATGCCAAAGGGCACCGACGTGAATAACTGAGCCGCAGGGCCCACATCCTCCCAGTAATGGGCTGCCCCATGACCGATCTCCGCCGAGCCACGCGCCACGGCATCAAACACCTCCAGCGCCGGCACCAGATCATCGGCCCCGAAGACCCGTACCGAGATACGCCCCCCGGAGAGCTCATTGATGGCGCGGGCCAGATACTCGGCACCCGCTCCCAGCCCCGGCGAACCATGAGGCCAGGCGGTCACCATGCGCCAGTGAAACCGCAACCCCGTATCCCGCACCCCGGTACTCTCACCATTGGCCTCCGGCGAACCGCAGCCCGCCAACGCCCCCGCCGAAGCCAGGGCCGCCAGACCACCCGCCTTACCCAGAAATTCCCTTCGCCGCATGAAAGACCTCACTGGATGTCTTCTTGATCGAATCTCTGAAGCCAATACCACCACGATGCAGGCCGCTGGTGGGTGGTATCCCTGAGAGCGGGCGTTCGCCGCATGGATGCGGCGGTCGAGCTTACAGGGAGGTATTCACGGCGTCCCGCGGCCAGGGATACCGCCCACCAGTGGCCGGCGCAGCACCCCACTATGCCGCACCCCGATGCCCAACGAACACCCAGACCTCAAGCCACAGGCTCCAGCTTCGCATATCCCACCACCAGCCACTTGGTACCCGCCCCGTCAAACCGCACCTGCACCCGCGCCGACGACCCCTGACCCTCGCAATCCAGAATCACCCCCTCGCCGAATTTCTTGTGCCGCACCCGCGCCCCCAGGGCCAACCCATCCGCCGGCGGTTCCTTGACCCGTTTGGCCCGCACCGGCTCCGCCACCGGCCGCCGCAGCGTCGCCCGCGGACGCACATCCTCCAGCAACCCCTCCGGCAACTCCGCGATAAAACGCGAAGGCGCGTTATAACTCTCTCGCCCATGCAAACGCCGGCTCTCCGCATGGGTCAGCACCAGACGACGACAGGCCCGAGTGATCCCCACATAGGCCAGGCGGCGCTCCTCCTCCAGCCGACCCGGCTCATCCAGCGACATCCGGTGCGGGAACAACCCTTCCTCCATCCCCACCAGAAACACCAGCGGGAACTCCAGGCCCTTGGCCGAATGCAGCGTCATCAACTGAACACAATCCTCCCAGGCATCCGCCTCGCCCTCACCGGCCTCCAGGGCCGCATGGGACAGGAACGCCGTCAACGGGTTCATGCCCTCATGCCGCTCCGGATCATGGACAAACCCCCGGGCCGCGCTGACCAACTCATCCAGGTTGTCCAGCCGCCCCTGGGCCTTCTCACCCTTCTCCGCCGCATAGTGGGCCTTGAGACCAGAATGCTCGATCACATGTTCCACCTGCTCGTGCAGATCCAGATCCGCGCAGGCAGCAGCCATGTCATTCATCAGCGTCCTGAATCCCCTCAGGGCATGACCCGCCCGAGCCGTGAGGGCGCCCTGCTCCAGCAGGCTGCCAGCGGCATCCCAGAGAGACACCCCCTGCTCCCGGGCCTGTTGACGAATCATCGCCACACTGCGCTCACCCAAGCCTCGCGTGGGTTGATTGATCACCCGCTCCAGGGCGGTGTCATCGGCGCGCGACGCCACCAGTCGCATGTAGCCCAGGGCATCCTTGATCTCGGCACGCTCGAAAAACCGCAACCCCCCATACACCCGGTAGGGGATGCCCGCCTGGATGAGTGTCTCCTCCAGCACCCGCGACTGAGCGTTGGAGCGGTAGAGAATGGCCACCTCACGACAGGCCCCACCCGCCTCCCGCCAGCTGCGGAGCTGGTCGGCGACAAACCGGGCCTCGTCATACTCGTTGAAGGCGCCGTAGAGAGTGATGGGCTCCCCCTCCAGCCCATCGGTCCACAACTCCTTGCCCAGGCGCGAGCCATTCTGACGAATCAGGGTGTTGGCCGCTCCGAGAATGGTCGCAGTGGAGCGGTAATTCTGCTCCAGTCGCACCGTCAGGGCACCGGGGAAGTCTCGGGTGAACTGCTGGATGTGCTCGATACGGGCACCGCGCCAGCCATAGATGGATTGGTCATCATCACCCACGGCGAACACTGGAGTCTGCTCCCCGGCCAGAAGGCGCAGCCAAGCATACTGAATATCGTTGGTGTCCTGGAATTCATCCACCAGCAAGTGGCGGAAGCGGCTGCGGTAATGCTCCAGCAGCGTCGGGTTGTCACGCAGCAACTCCAGGCTGCGCAGCATGAGCTCGGCGAAGTCCACCACCCCGGCCCGCTGGCAGGCCTGCTCATAGGCCGTGTAGAAGCGGATCATCTGCCGGTTCACCGGATCACCGGTGTCCTGCATGTGCGCCGGACGCACCCCCTCATCCTTGCGGCCATTGACGAACCACTGCATCTTGCGTGGCGGCCACTGGCTCTCGTCCAGCTCCAGAGACTTGAGCACGCGTTTCACCAAGCGGTACTGATCGTCCGAATCCAGGATCTGGAAGTTCTCCGGCAACCTGGCCTCGCGCCAGTGGGCCCGCAGCAGGCGATGGCACAGGCCATGAAAGGTCCCCACCCAAAGCCCCCGGGGCGGCATCCCCAGCAGCCCTTCCAGACGCCCACGCATCTCGTTGGCCGCCTTGTTGGTGAAGGTGACGGCCAGAATGCTGTGAGGCGAGAGACCCTCCGCCTGGATCAACCAGGCGATGCGATGCACCAGCACACGGGTCTTGCCGCTGCCGGCGCCGGCCAGCACCAGGATCGGACCAGAGGGGCTGCCCACCGCTTGGCGTTGGGCCTCGTTCAGAGAATCAAACACAGGGGAAACATCCATGGGCGAATCTTATCAAAACCTCGACTCCCGGAACGCACCACTTGCCAGTTCGCCGTTTAGGGTCGAGACTTGATCCTGAGCACAACGCAAGACAGGCATCCCACACCCCACAGCGCCCACAGACAGACACGCCCATGACCAAGCCCAGCCAAGCCCGCGACATGCAGTCCCAATGGGACTCCTCCTTCCTGGACGCGGGCAACGCCGCCTATCTGGAACAACTCTTCGAGGCCTACCAGCAGGACCCTGCCCAGGTCCCGGAGATCTGGCGACAGCACTTCGACGACATCACCCACGGCGGACGCGACACCTCGGTGCTCCACAGCCAGGTGCGGGAGGAATTTCGCGAGCTGGCCGAGGCCGGCCCCGGACGTGGCCTGCCCATGGGCAGCCTGGAACACGAACGCAAGCAGGTTCGGGTGTTGCAGTACATCAATGCCTACCGGTTCCTCGGACACCTGCAGGCGGATCTGGACCCGCTGGGTCTGGCTCAGCCGACATCGCTTCCGGAACTCACCCTGGAACACCATGAGCTCTCCGAGCAGGATCTGGGCACCGTATTCAATACCGGCTCCCTGGTGGGCCCCGATGAGGCCCAGCTCAGGGAGATCATGCGCATCCTCACCGGCACCTACTGCAAGACCCTCGGTGCCGAATACATGCATATCACCGATACCGGGGAAAAGCGCTGGCTGCAGCAAAAGCTGGAATCGGTGCGCGGCGAACCTCAGTTCAGCGACGAACGTCGGCGCTATATCCTGGATCGCCTGACCGCTGCCGAGGGCCTGGAGCGCTACCTGCATAGCCGCTACGTGGGCCAGAAGCGCTTCTCTCTCGAGGGCGGGGAGAGCCTGATCCCACTGCTGGACGAGATCATTCACCGGGCGGGCGAGCAAGGCGTCAAGGAGACCGTCATGGGTCTGGCCCACCGCGGCCGCCTTAATGTGCTGGTGAACATCCTCGGCAAGTCCCCGGCTGAACTCTTCCAGGAATTCGAGGGCACGGGGCGCCGCCACCCGGGCACTGGCGACGTGAAATACCACCTGGGGTTCTCCTCGGATCTGCAGACGCCGGGAGGCTCCATGCATGTGGCCCTGGCCTTCAACCCATCCCATCTGGAGATCGTCGGGCCCGTGGTGGAGGGGTCGGTGCGGGCGCGCCAGAACCGGCGGGGCGACAAGGAGGGTGATCAGGTTCTGCCCCTGGTGATCCATGGTGACGCCGCCTTTGCCGGCCAGGGCGTGGTCATGGAAACCCTGAACATGTCCCAGACCCGAGGTTTTGCCACCAAGGGCACAGTGCATGTGGTGATCAACAACCAGATCGGCTTCACCACCAGCACCCTCAAGGATGCTCGCTCCACACCCTACTGCACCGACGTGGCCAAGATGGTGAACGCCCCCATCCTGCACGTGAACGGCGACGATCCTGAGATGGTGATGTTCGCCGCCCAGATCGCCCTGGACTACCGCATGACCTTCAAGAAGGATGTGGTCATCGACCTGGTCTGCTATCGGCGACAGGGTCACAACGAGGCGGATGAGCCCGCAGTGACGCAACCGGCCATGTACCGGTGCATCAAGGAGAGCCCCACTACCCGGGCCCGTTATGCCCGGCGCCTGGAACAAGCGGGGGTCATCGATGATGACGAGGCCCGCTCGATGGAGACCTCCCTGCGCACCCGACTGGATACCGGCGAGGGCATCATGCCCTACCTGCTGGAGGACAACGATCAAAGCTATGACAAATCGGTGGACTGGAAGCCCTTCCTGGATCAGGACTGGCGTCAAACGGCCCAGACCCGGGTGGGAAAGGACACGCTGAGGGACCTGTGGAAGCGCATCGGCGACATCCCCGAAGGATTCGACATCCACCCCCGGGTAGCCAAGATCATGGACGATCGCCGCAAGATGGCTGCCGGATCCCTGCCCCTGGACTGGGGCTTTGCCGAGACCAGCGCCTATGCCGCGCTGCTGGCCGAGGGTTATCCGGTCAGGCTCACCGGCCAGGACAGTGGTCGGGGCACCTTCTTCCACCGACATGCCGTGCTGTTCAATCAGAAGGACGGAGACCGCTGGATCCCGCTGCGACATGTGTCGGATCGGCAGGCGGATTTTCTGGTGATCGACTCACTGCTCTCCGAGGAAGCGGTACTGGCCTTCGAATATGGCTATGCCACCGCCACACCCAACACCCTCACCCTGTGGGAGGCCCAGTTTGGAGACTTTGCCAACGGCGCCCAGGTGGTCATTGACCAGTTCATCAGTTCCGGTGAACAGAAATGGGGCCGCCTGTGCGGCCTGGTGATGCTGCTGCCCCACGGCTACGAAGGCCAGGGTCCGGAGCACTCTTCGGCGCGCCTGGAGCGCTACATGCAACTGTGCGCACAGAACAACATGCAGGTATGCGTCCCCACCACGCCCGCGCAGATCTTCCATCTGCTACGCCGGCAGATGGTGCGCCCGTACCGCAAGCCCCTGGTGGTCATGACGCCCAAGAGCCTGCTGCGCCACAAGCTGGCGGTCAGCAGCCTGGAAGATCTCACCGAGGGTCGTTTCCACAATGTGATCGGCGAGATCGATGATCTGGATCCGAAGGGCGTGACCCGGGTGGTCATGTGCTCCGGCAAGGTCTATTACGACCTGCTCGAACGCCGCCGCAAGGAAGAGAAGCACTCGATCGCCGTGCTGCGTATCGAGCAGCTCTATCCCTTCCCGGAGGAAGATCTGTCCCGTGCCCTGGATGTCTTCCCCAACGCCAAGGAGTTCTACTGGGTGCAGGAAGAACCGCTCAATCAGGGTGCGTGGTATTCCAGCCAGCATCACATGCGCACCCTGCTTGGCCCTGACCGTTACCTGCAGCATGTGACCCGGCCCGCCAGTGCGGCACCCGCCGTGGGACACCTGGATGTGCACGTGAAGCAGCAGGAAGCCCTGATCGAACGCGCCCTGCGTCAGTCGTAGGCAGCGATCATCCCATCGCGCCAGTGGACGCATTCATTGATACCCTCGGCAGAGCCACCGCCCATGACCCTCTCGCCGAAACCAATAAGGACAAAATGATATGAGTACAGAGGTCAAGATCCCGCAACTTCCCGAATCCGTGTCCGATGCCACCATCGTCTCCTGGCACAAGCGTCCCGGTGACGCCGTTCAGCGGGACGAGATCCTGGTGGATATCGAGACCGACAAGGTGGTTCTCGAGGTCCCCGCGCCCCAGGACGGTGTCATGGAAGACATTATCGAAGACGAGGGATCGGTGGTCACCGCCGGGCAGGTGATTGGCCATGTGAAGGCTGGCGAAGAGACGGATTCGGGCGGCAAGGGGTCGGGCAAGAAGAAGTCCGGCAAGAAAGACAGCGGCAAGGACAAGCAGGCGGACAAGGACAACAAGCCAGACAGCGACGCCGGGGAGGCAGCGAGCTCGTCACGAAGCCAGACCGGGGATGATCCGGCCCTGAGCCCCGCGGTACGCAAGCTGATCAACGAACATGACCTGGATGCGGGGCAAATCCAGGGCAGCGGCAAGGGTGGACGCATCCTCAAGGAGGACGTGGTCAAGCACCTGGAAGAGATGGATACCGACTCCGCCCCGACACCCGAGCCCAAAGCCGAGTCCAAGAGCGATCAGGACGCACCCGCCGCACAGGCAGGGAAGAAGCCGGCGGCGGCCCCTCCGGCCAGCAGTGCCAGCACCGCCGGCGGACGCACAGAGAAGCGCGTTCCCATGACCCGGCTCCGGGCACGGGTGGCGGAGCGGCTGGTGGAAGCCCAACAGACGGCGGCCATGCTCACCACCTTCAATGAGGTGAACATGAAGCCGGTCATGGAGTTGCGAGCCCAGTACAAGGATCGCTTCGAGAAGCGTCACGGCGTGCGCCTGGGTTTCATGTCCTTCTTCGTCAAGGCGGCCACCGAGGCGCTCAAGCGCTTCCCGGAAGTGAATGCCTCCATCGACGGCAAGGACATCGTTTACCACGGCTATTTCGACATCGGCATCGCCGTCTCGGCCCCTCGAGGCCTGGTGGTGCCCATCCTCAGGGATACGGACAGCCTCACCATGTCGGATGTGGAGCGCAACATCAATGAGTTTGGCAAACGGGCCGAATCAGGCAACCTGAGTATGGAGGATCTTACCGGGGGCACGTTCACCATCTCCAACGGTGGCATATTCGGCTCGCTGCTCTCCACCCCCATCATCAATCCGCCGCAAAGCGCCATCCTGGGCATGCACCGTATTCAGGAGCGACCCATGGCCGAGAACGGCCAGGTGGTGATCCGTCCCATGATGTACCTGGCCCTGTCCTATGACCATCGCCTGGTGGATGGACGGGAGGCCGTGCAGTTCCTGGTCACCATCAAGGACATGCTGGAGGATCCGGCCCGCCTGCTGCTGGAGGTGTGACCCACCCCCCGCAGCCTGAAATCATATGCCGGCTCTCGGGCCGGCAACACCAGACATCGACAAGAAAGATCGGGAGCCAGACATCATGGCAGAACAGGAATATGACGTAGTGGTCATCGGTGGTGGCCCGGCCGGCTATGTGGCCGCCATCCGCTGTGCCCAGTTGGGCCTGAAGACGGCCTGTATCGACCGCTGGCAGGACCCGGAGGGCAAGGAGCGTCTGGGCGGTACCTGCCTGAACGTGGGGTGCATTCCCTCCAAGGCCTTGCTGGAATCTTCCGAGTTGTACGAGCACAGCCAGAAGCACTTGCAAACCCATGGGGTGCGTTGCGGCCAGGTGGAACTGGATCTGGCCGGGATGATGGCACGCAAGGATCGTCTGGTGAACAACCTCACCCAGGGTATCCAGGGGTTGTTCAAGGCCAACCAGGTGGAGTGGTTCAAGGGCCACGGCCAGCTTCAGGCAGAGCGCCGGGTACACTTCACCAGCCACGATGGCAAGGAGCAGATGCTGCAGGCCAGGCATGTGATCCTGGCCCCGGGCTCTTTTCCCGTGGAGCTGGGCTGCGCGCCCTTTGACCGGGAATACATTGTCAGCTCCACCGGTGCCCTGCGCTTTGCGGAGGTGCCCAAGCGCGTGGGGGTGATCGGTGCCGGTGTGATCGGCCTGGAGTTGGGTAGTGTCTGGCGGCGCCTGGGTTCCGAGGTGGTGATGCTGGAGGCGCAGGACCGCTTCCTGTCCTTCTGTGATGATCAGGTGGCCAATGAGTCGCTGAAGATCATGAGCAAGCAGGGCCTGGACATCCGTCTTTCGGCCCGGGTGACTGCCACAAAGGTGGACAAGGACAAGGGCCAGGTCTCGGTGGTGTATGAGGATGAGAACGGCCAGCATGAGGAACGCTTTGATCGTCTGGTCGTCTGTGTGGGACGACGGCCAGCCACCGATGGCCTGATCAGCGGCCCGGTGGAATTGGCCATGGATGAGCGTGGCACCATCCATGTGAACGAGCACTGTGAGACGACCCTGCCCGGGGTATATGCCATCGGTGATGCGGTACGCGGGCCGATGCTGGCCCATAAGGGTTCCGAGGAAGGCGTCATGGTGGCGGAGCGCATTGCGGAGATGGGCAGCACGGTGAATTACGACACCATTCCCAATGTGATTTACACCTTGCCGGAGATCGCCTGGGTGGGTCGGACGGAGCAGGATCTGAAAAAGCAGGGTATTCCTTATGCCGCCGGGGTGTTTCCCTTTGTGGCGTCGGGCCGGGCCCGGGCCATGGAGGATACGACGGGGTTTGTGAAGCTGCTGGCCCACTCGGAGACGGATCGCATTCTGGGGGCGCATATCATCAGTTCACGGGCTTCGGAGTTGATCGCCGAGTGTGTGATCGCGATGGAGTTCGGGGCCTGCAGCGAGGATCTGGCACGCACGGTGTTTGCCCATCCCACCCTGTCGGAGGCGATCCACGAGGCGGCCCTGGCGACCCTGGGGCATCCGCTGCATATTCCGCCCAAGGGGAAGCGGGGGTAGTCTCCACGGGTCGTTCGCGAACGACCCGTGAGGGGCCTGGGGCAGCGAGTGCATCAGGTTCAGGCTTCGGGGCGTCAGATACCCCGGCCGCGGGCGCTTCCCGAAGCGCCCCTACTGGGATCGAGCCTTCCCCAACATCGTGCCCGGTAGGGGTCGTTCGCGAACGACCCGTGGGAGGCCTGGGGCAGCGAGTGCATCAGGTTCAGGCTTCGGGGCATCAGATACCCCGGCCGCGGGCGCTTCCCGAAGCGCCCCTACTGGGATCGAGCCTTCCCCAACCAGCTTGCCCGGTAGGGGTCGTTCGCGAACGACCCGGGCGGCGGCTCCCGACGTTACGACTCCTGCAGAGCCGACCGTTTCCAGACGGCGCCCAGCAGGAAGGCCAGGCCCAGGGTGCCCAGGACCCAGGCGGGCCAGGGGACAGTGAGCAGTTCCGGCATCTCCGGGGACTGGGAAGTGAGCAGCACGGCACCCAGGGCCAGGGCGCTGCCCATCACGGCATAGACCGTGCGCCGATTGGAGGCACGGATCTCTCTCTGCAATTGGTATAACTGGGCCTGCTGCAGGGCCTGGCGCTCATCTGCGGTGGCCTGCTGGCGCAGGGTCTCGTGGATGAGTCCCGGCAGGTCGGGGGCCTTTTCCAGGATGAAGGGAAGATTGCGTCTCAGGCCCTTGACCAGGGCCCGTACACCCACCTGCTCGTCCATCCAGCGCTGAATGAAGGGGCGGGCCGTCTGCCACAGGTCCAGTTCAGGGTAGAGGTCGCGACCCATGCCCTCGATGTTGAGCAGGGTCTTCTCCAGCAGGACCAGCTGGGGCTGCACTTCCATATTGAAGCGTCGAGCCGTCTGGAAAAGGCGCACCAGGACGTGGCCGAAGGAGATGTCCTTGAGGGGTTTTTCGAAGATGGGTTCGCAGACAGTGCGGATGGCACCTTCCAGGTCGGCCACCCGCACATCGGACGGAACCCAACCGGACTCTACGTGCAGTTCCGCCACCCGGGCATAGTCGCGGTTGAAGAAGGCATAGAAGTTTTCTGCCAGGTAGCGCTGGTCAGCCGGTGACAGGGTGCCGACGATGCCAAAATCCACTGCCAGGTAGCTGGGGTCGGCGGGGTCGGTGGCGTCGATGAAGACGTTGCCCGGGTGCATGTCGGCGTGGAAGAAGTTATGGCGGAACACCTGGGTGAAGAAGACCTCGACACCACGCTCGGCCAGCAGTTTGAGATCCACGCCCCGGGCCTTGAGGGTGGCCACGTCGGACACGGGTACCCCGTGGATGCGTTCCATCACCATGACATTGCGACGGCAGTAGTCCCAGTGCACCTCGGGGGTGTAGAGCACATCGGAGCCTTCGAAATTGCGACGCAGCTGTGAGGCGTTAGCGGCCTCCCGGAGCAGGTCCAGTTCGTCGATGATGGTCTGTTCGTACTCGCGCACCACTTCCACGGGCCGCAGGCGCCGCCCCTCGGGCCAGTAGCGTTCCGCCAGTTCGGCGATCACGTACATCAGTTCCACATCGCGACGGATGGCCTTCTCGATATGGGGGCGCAGCACCTTGACCACCACCCGTCGTCCGTCATGAAGGACCGCACCATGCACCTGGGCGATGGAAGCCGAGGCCATGGGCGTGGCCTCGAAGGAGGCAAACAACGTCTCGATGGGATAGCCCAGGGCCTTTTCGATGATCGCCCGCGCCTCCTCATTGGGAAACGGGGGCACCCGATCCTGCAAACGCGAGAGTTCATGGGCGATGTCGTCTGGCAGCAGATCGCGCCGGGTGGAGACCATCTGCCCGAACTTGATGAAGATGGGGCCAAGATCCTCCAGAGCACGGCGGATGCGCTCGCCTCGCTCATAGGGCACCGTGCGAAACCAGTTCCACGGGGCCAGATAGAGCAGGAAACGCACCGGCCGGAACAGACGGATCGCCAAAACCACCTCATCCAGGCCATGACGGATGAGCACGCGGTTGATGGTCACCAGCCGGAGCAGCTGGGCGGGATGCAGGTGCTGCAGCATTTAGGTTCTCATGATCTGGCCCGGTCCCGGGCTTGTTCGAGGCGCTGGATGCGCGCCTCCAGGCGGTCGGCGTCGCTACGCAAACCATCCACTCCATCCATGAAGGCCTCCACCTGCGCACGGGCTGGCAGGGTCTGGGTCTCTTCCTGAAGGTATTCGGCCACGTCTCCGCGAAAGGATTCGCGAGCACGCTGAAGCCAGGACTCGAACTCCCGAAAGGCTTCACCGGCCCGGTGGGCAAACAGGTCGCCGGTGAATCGTGACAGCAGTTCCTCCCAGTCCAGGTCCACCCGGCGCAGCAGGTCATTGAAATGCCGCGCCAGTTCCACGTCCCCCACCAGGGTGACGGATTCGGGCATGCGGGCGGTGGGTTCGCTGGCCAGCAGGCCGGCCAGGGCCAGGGGGGTGCCGGCAATGTGCGCGTCCGGGTCCCCATCGAACTGTCCGGAGACCTGCAGGGTTTCCTCACCGGGGACGAAATACAGGGTCACGCCGACGCCGCTCACGTGCAGCGCCACCACGCCCCCCTTCAGGGCCGCCAACCGCTGACGACTGCCCGGATCCATGGAGAGATACTGGTTGATGGCCCCTTCCAGCAGGGCGGTGACCGGTGTCGGTGCGATGGTCATGTCAGCTCTCCTGTACACGTGGCTGTTTGGGTGGGTGCATGGTGGGCGCGCGCCCGTCATGCCTACAGCTTGTAACCCTTGTGCAGCGCCACCACGCCCCCCGTGAGGTTGTGGTAGTCACATCGCTCGAAGCCGGCGGTTTCCATCATCTGCTTGAGGGTTTCCTGATCCGGATGCATGCGGATGCTCTCCGCCAGGTAGCGATAGCTTTCGGCATCGTTGGCCACCAGCTTGCCCATCATCGGTAAGGCCTTGAAGCTGTAAAGATCGTAGATCTGGCTGAAACCCTTGGAGGTGGGCTGGGAGAACTCCAGCACCAGCAGCTTGCCACCGGGCTTGAGCACCCGCAGCATGGAAGCCAGGGCCTTGTTCTTGTCGGTGACATTGCGCAGGCCGAAGGCGATGGTGATCAGGTCGAAATAGTCATCCGGGTAGGGCAGGCACTCGGCATTGCCCTGCACGTAGTTGAGGTTTTCCACCAGCCCCTCGTCCACGAGACGGGCGCGACCGCATTCCAGCATGGAGGCATTGATATCACACAGCACCACATGGCCTTTGGGGCCGACGATGCGTGAGAATTTCGCCGCCAGGTCACCGGTCCCACCGGCCAGGTCCAGAATCTTCCAACCCGGGCGCGCGGCGGCCACTTCGATGGTGAAACGTTTCCAGGCCCGATGGATCCCCATGGACATGAGATCGTTCATCACGTCATAGCGCTGCGCCACCGAGTGGAACACCTGCCCCACCCGCTTGGCCTTTTCCGTTACCGGCACACGTTCGTAGCCGAAATCAGTGGTCTTGTCGTCGGACATGCCTGCTCCCGTTGTCAGCCCTTACGCTGGTGACCCGCGGCCGCCAGTCGCTCCAGGTACTTTTCCCACAGCTGGTCCTGATGGGCGCCCAGGTGGTAGAGGTAATTCCAGTCATAGATGCCGGTGTCGTGCCCATCGGAAAACACCAGCTTGATGCCGTAATGGCCTACCGGCTCGATACCGGTGATGTTCACGTCTTCCTTGTCCACCTGCAACACCTCCTGTCCCGGCCCGTGGCCGGTGACCTCTGCCGAGGGCGAGTGCACCCGCAGGAACTCGCAACCGAGCCGGTGCGTTTCGCCATCCGTATAGACCAGTTCCAGAACGCGCGACTGCTGGTGCAGCCGGATATCGGTGGGGCGGTGCTTGGCGGTCATCGTATTGATACTCCCTCGCCGAGGGAACGCCCCCCCGACCGGTGAGGAACCCTAGAGGATATAACGGCTCAAGTCCTCGTCCTGAACCAGATCATCCAGGCGCTGGTTCACGTAGTCGGCATCGATGCGGATGGGGCTGGAGCAGTCGGGGGCCTCGTAGGAAATCACCTCCACGACCCGTTCCATCACGGTATGCAGTCGCCGAGCACCAATGTTTTCGGTGCGCTCGTTCACCTGGAAGGCGATCTCCGCCAGACGCCGCACCCCATCGTCGGTGAACTCCACGGTCACGCCCTCGGTGGCCATCAAGGCGGCATACTGCTCGGTCAGTGAGGCCTTGGGTTCGGTGAGGATGCGCACGAAGTCTTCGGCGGTCAGGGCTTCCAGTTCCACCCGGATGGGCAGTCGGCCCTGCAGTTCGGGGATCAGGTCGGAAGGTTTGGAAAGATGGAAGGCGCCGGAGGCAATGAACAGGATGTGGTCGGTGTGCACCGAGCCCACCTTGGTGGTCACGGTACAACCTTCCACCAGGGGCAGCAGATCGCGCTGCACACCCTCGCGGGAGACATCGCCGCCACTGTATTCCCCCTTGCGCACCACCTTGTCGATCTCGTCCAGGAAGACGATGCCGTTCTGCTCCACATGGGAGACGGCACGCAGCTTGATGTCCTCATCGTTGAGCAGGCGCGCGGCCTCCTCATCGGTGATGAGCTTGAAGGCTTCCTTGATCTTGAGCTTGCGATTACGGGTACGCTGCCCACCCAGGTTCTGGAACAGCCCCTGCAGTTGGCTGGCCATGTCTTCCATACCCGGGGGTGACATGATCTCCACGCCGGAGGGAATGGCCTGCACCTGGATCTCGATCTCCTTGTCGTCCAGCTTGCCTTCGCGCAGGCGCTTGCGGAATTTCTGCCGGGTCTCGTTATCCTGGCGGGTAGGTTGGGGTTCTTCCGCCATGAAGCCGGTGCCGCTGCTGCGCGGTGGCGGCAGCAGGGCATCCAGAATGCGCTCCTCGGCGGCCTCCTCAGCGCGGGGGCGCATCTTTTCCATTTCCTGCTCGCGCACCATCTTCACCGCGGCCTCCACCAGATCGCGGATGATGGATTCCACGTCCCGGCCCACATAGCCCACTTCAGTGAACTTGGTCGCCTCCACCTTGATGAACGGGGCATTGGCCAGACGCGCCAGGCGCCGGGCAATCTCCGTCTTGCCCACCCCGGTGGGGCCGATCATGAGGATGTTCTTGGGAGTGACTTCCCGGGCCAACTCCGGCGGCAGCTGCTGGCGGCGCCAGCGATTGCGCAAGGCGATGGCCACCGAGCGTTTGGCAGGATCCTGACCGATGATGAAGCGGTCCAGCTCCTGAACGATTTCTCTGGGTGTCATCTCAGACATGGGAACATCCCTTCATAAGACATGGGGACTGGGGTTTGACCGCAATACGACCGAGCATCACAGCTCTTCCATGCTCAGGTTGCGGTTGGTATAGATGCATATGTCGGCGGCGATGTTCAAGGCCTTTTCGGTAATCTCTCGAGCCTCCAGTTCCGTGTTTTCCATCAACGCACGGGCCGCGGCCTGGGCGAAGGGGCCGCCGGAGCCGATGGCAATCAGGCCTTCCTCGGGCTCGATCACGTCCCCGTTGCCGGAGATGATCAGCGAGGCCTCCTGGTCGGCCACGGCCAGCAGGGCCTCCAGGCGACGCAGGCTGCGCTCGGTGCGCCAGTCCTTCGCCAGTTCCACGGCGGCGCGCACCAGGTTGCCGCTGTATTTCTCCAGCTTGCCCTCGAAGCGCTCGAACAGGGTGAAGGCATCGGCGGTGCCGCCGGCGAAACCGGCCAGGACCTTGTCATGATGCAAGCGCCGCACCTTGCGGGCGTTGCCCTTCATGATGGTGTTCCCCAGGGAAACCTGGCCGTCGCCGCCCAGGGCGACCCGGCCATTGCGACGGACGCTGACGATGGTGGTGCCGCGAAACTGTTCCAAGAAAAGACTCCGATGTGCCGCGATTCAAAAGGGGCATTGTAACGGAAAGATCTGCCATGAGGGATGGGCAACGGCCCCGCTGGAAGAGGCCCCCTGCCGCGAATGGCAAAACGCCTCAAGTTTGCCATCCAAACCGGAGATCGGAGTGGCCCTCGGGGAGCTGGCCTGCCAGCGATGCGCTGCGCCAGCAGCGCCCGGACCAAGCCCTGTGCCCGCCGCCTTCGCGGGCAAGGCCCGCTCCCACCAGGAACAGGATCAGCCCTTGGCCTTGCGCCGCGCCCGGGGGTGCGCCGTGTCATACACCCGCGCCAGGTGCTGATAGTCCAGATGGGTGTAGATCTGGGTGGTGCCGATGTCGGCATGCCCCAGCAACTCCTGCACGGCACGCAGATCCTGGGAGGATTCCAGCAGATGGCTGGCGAAGGAATGGCGCAGCAGGTGCGGATGCACCCGTCGCTCCAGGCCCTGGGCAAGCGCATGGCCGGCCATGCGCTTTTGCACTGATCGAGGCGTGAGACGCCCTCCGCGACGACTCACGAACAGGGCCGGCTCGTCCGGGGCCACCCATTCGCTGCGCCGCTGCAACCAGGCGTCCAGGGCCGCCAGGGCCTTGCGACCCACCGGCAAGGTGCGTGTCTTGCGGCCTTTGCCAGTGACCCGCACCATGGCATCCGCCCGATCCAGGTCGGTGCAATTCAGGTCGGTGAGTTCCGCCAGGCGCAGACCAGACGAGTAGAACAACTCCAGCAGGGCACGGTCCCTTACCAGCAGCAGATCGTCCCCGGGCACCTCCACCAATCGCGCCACCTGCTCGGCATCCAGTACCTCGGGCAGCTTGCGGGGCGTGCGCGGCGCGCGCACGCCCTGGGCGGGATTGGCGCCGACCACGCCTTCGCGGATCAGATAATTGAAGAATCCCCGCACCGAGGAGAGCAGCCGCTGCAGACTGCGTCCGGCCTTGCCCCCCCGATGAAGGCCCGATACCAGCGCACGGATGTCGTGAACAGTGACCTCGGACCAGTCACGACGATCCGAAAACGCCGGCTGCGGCACATGTCCCTGCAGGACCAGAAGATCCCGGCGGTAATTGCTGATGGTATGCGGCGAACAGCCCCGCTCCCGGGCAAGATGCCCCAAGTAGGCATCGATCCAGGGATCCAGAGAGGCACTCATGCCTGCCCCAGGCGCCCCCCGACGGCATGGGAGATGATCTCGCCCAGGTACCCCAGAAACAGGGTACCCATCCCCGGATGGAACCGCGATGCATCCTGACTGCCCAGGGCCACAAAACCCAGGGGTCGGGTGCCATCCATGAGCGGCACGGCCACGGCCGAGGCCACAGTCGGGGCATCTTCCGCAGTGAACAGGGCATGCAGCTGAGTGTCCGAGAGGCGCCCGCACATCGGCCGGCGATGCTCGAACAAATGGGCCAGGCTCTGCATGGCCGGGCCATCCTCGGCCATGAAATGCATGCCCTGGGCCGGGTCGCCGCAGAGGCGCACCACTACCACATCGGCGCGGAATTCGTTGCGCAACTGTTCCTGGGTGATGGCCAGCACGGCATCCAGACTTTCCGCCTCCATCACCCCCAGGGCCAGCTGATACATGCGCTGGCTGAGGCGCTCGTTCTCGCGGGCCGTGTGCACCAGGTCCATGAGCTTGCGCTCCAGGGCGCGATTTTTGTCCCGCATCACGGCCATCTGACGTTCAATGAGGGACACGGCCACGCCGCTGGGATGAGGCAGACGCAACACCTCCAGCAGGGGTAGATGACGTTCGAAGAAATCGGGATGCGCGCGCAGATAGGACTCCACCGCCTCCTCGGACAAGGCCTCTTCGGCCAGCGCGCCCTTGCCTTGTGTGCTCATAGCTTGATGTTACCCGTAAAGACCGATGTCGCGGGGCCGGTCATGAAGACCGGAGCGTCTTCGCAGCCCTCCCACTGTATCACAAGCCGCCCGCCAGGCAGATCCACCGCCACCCGCTCGTCCAGCCAGCCGCGCGTACGCCCGGACACCACGGCGGCGCAGGCCCCGGTGCCGCAGGCCTGGGTCTCCCCGGCGCCGCGTTCAAACACCCGCAACCGGATATGGTCCCGCGCCACCACCTCCATGAAGCCTGCGTTCACCCGTCGGGGAAAGCGCGGATGGGATTCCATGGCGGGGCCGAGGGATTCCACCGGTGCCTTCAAGACATCCTCCACCCGCAGCACGGCATGGGGGTTGCCCATGGACACCGCACCGACCTCCAACGTGTGTCCACCCACTTCCAATGCATAGGCCGGCGCCGGTGCCTCTGCCGCAAACGGGATTTCCACCGGCTCCAACCGGGGCCGGCCCATGTTCACCGTGACCTCCCCATTGTCCTCCACCTGAAGGTGGATCAACCCGCCGGCGGTCTCCACCGGGATCAGCGTCTGGTCCGTCAGCCCCTGATCGCGCACGAACACGGCAAAACACCGGGCCCCGTTCCCGCACTGCTCCACCTCGCCGCCATCGGCGTTGAAGATCCGGTAACGAAAGGCCGCCGTGGCGGGATCGGCGGGCGACTCCACCAGCAGCACCTGATCACAGCCCACGCCCAGCCGTCGATCAGCCAGAAACCGCACCCGCTCCGGCGTGAGTTCAACCGCCTGGCGCACCCCGTCGATCACCACGAAGTCGTTGCCCAGGCCGTGCATCTTTGTAAATGAGAGTGTCATCGGCAAAAGCGTAAAGGGTGGGGGTCCGGCTGGGAAGCGTGGGATAGCGCGGACGGCGTCGCCATCAGAGACCATTGCAAATCACCATGCGCAAACCGGCTTGCGCAAGTCTCGGCGCAGGGGCTCCGGCTTGATACCATCCAGCCTTGTCGCCGACGAACGCCACCGAGGTGCGCATGTTCTTCCCGAAACTTCGCAGCATCGCCACCCCAAACGTGATTACTCTGCCGGCGACCGCCAGCCTGGCTGAGGCGGTGCACAGCATGCGACGACACAATATCCGTGATGTGGTGGTCACCCGCGACGCCCACTATCGCCTGATGCTCTCCAGCCGGCTGTTGAGCCTGCGGGTCCAGGGTGTGTCGCTGTCCACACCCCTGGGCGAGTTGGACCTTCCCGAGCCGGCCATCCTGGATCCTGATGAGACCGTGCTGGAGGGGCTCAAGGCCATTCGCAACGAGTCCGAGCACATCTGCCTGATCAATGAAGAGGGCATCCTGGAGGGCATTGTCAGCTACAGCGACCTGGCCGGCAGCCTGGACCCGGAGGTGCTGGCCGAGAGCCATAGCCTGGGACAATTGCTCCACGGCCTGCAGGCCCTCACCGTGGAGGAGACCCAGCCCGTGCACGAGGTGATGCAGCGCATGGATGGGGGGCACTTTACCGCCACCATCGTGATCCGCCAGGGCATCCCTGTGGGCATTCTCACCCAGCGGGATGTGATCGACCTGATCGATGCCAATGCCGACCTGGATCAGCCCATCGGCGAGTGCATGACCACCCCGTTGCAGACACTCAGCCAAGACACCACCATTGCCGAGGCGCTGCGCTTCTGCCGTCAACGCCGCATCAAGCGGGTGGTGGTGGTGGATGCCCACCATCGCTTTACCGGTCTGGTGGGGCAAAAAGAACTGGTCAGCCTGTATTACAACCGCTGGTTCAACCTGCTCAAGGACCATCAGCAGCAGGTGGATCAGCTCAACCAAGCGCTGCACGAGACCAACCAGGCCCTGGCGAGCCTGACCGAAGAGGTCCCGGCCGGCCTGATGGTCATCGACAACGACGGCCTCATCACCCGCATCAACCAGGCCACGATAGAACTTCTGGGTTACTCATCCGACGCGGTGGTGGGCCAGAAAGCCCTCGACTTCTTTCGCTGCACACACCAGGGGAATAGGGGATCCAACTGGCTGCGCTGCGACCATCGCCAGGGCTGGATCCCCGCGGAACGCTGCCAGGTGTTCCAGGCCCTGCGGCAGGGTCGATCGTTCGCGGGCAGCGAGGTGATGATCAACCAGGACGGCACCCCGGTCGTGATTGAACTCAAGGCCAAGCCCATGACCCAGGGGGGTGGGTTTCTCCTGTTGCTGCAGGATCCAAGCAATGCGGTCCTGCAGGCCCGCCAGCTGGAGCAGGAACTGGATCTCTTCTCCCGGGGCCCGGTGATGGTCTGTGTCTGGTTGCCCAAGCCCGGCTGGCCACTCCATTACATCTCACCCAATGTCGCCGATATCCTGGGCTACCCTCGGGAGGAGTTGACCGACAATCAGTTCGGGTTTTCGCAGCTGGCGCATCCTGAGGACGTGGCCCGCGTCGATCGCGAAATCGATGACTATCTGGCCCGGCGGGCCACTGTCATGGAGCATCAGTATCGCCTGAAAAGGAAGGACGGCAAGTACCGGCGTTTCTATGACTATTCCTTTCCCGAGTATGACGCCGATGGCCACCTGACAGCCCTGCGTGGCTACCTCATAGACCAGACGGAAAAGCTGGAGAACCACCGCGCCCTGGAGGAACAGGAGCGACGCTTCCGTACGCTGTTCGAGCTCTACCCCGATGCCACGGTACTGATCGATGCCACCGACGGGACGACGCTGGAGTTCAATTCCGTGGCCCACCGTCAACTGGGCTACAGTGCCGAAGAGTTTGCCCGTCTGCGCATCGCCGACTACGAGGCCCTGGAAACCCCCGAAGAGGTGGCGCAGCATGTGCGCAGGATTCTGGACCAGGGCCATGATGATTTCGAAACCCAGCACCGGCGCAAGGACGGCACCCTCATTGATGTGAATATCACCGTCACGCTCATGGAGATGGGCACGCAATGCTGCCTGCTGGCGGTTTTCCGGGACATTACCGAACGCAAACGGGCAGAAAACCGTCTGCGTGACAGCCAGGAACGCCTGAAGCTGGCCACCGAGGCGGCCCAACTCGGTATCTGGGACTATGACGTCCAGAACGACCGCCTGGTATGGGACGAGCTGATGTTCAGGATCTATGGTGTGGAGCGCAATGACTTTGGAGGGCGATTCGCCGATTGGGGCAACATGCTCATGCCCGACTCCTTACCGCCCGCGCAGGCAGCGTTCCAGGCCCTGATCCTTGAAGACGAGCCTTTTGATGTGCAGATCCAGATCCGCCGCGGCTTCGACGGTCAGATTCGCACCCTGCGTGGCCTGGCTCGGGCCATTCGTGATGCCCAGGGCAAGGCCATCCGGGTGGTGGGGGTCAACGAGGATATCACCGAGCGCATTCTGGCCGACCGCAAACTGGCCGCGGAGGAGGCCAAGTTCCGCACCCTGTTCGAACTCTCGCCGGTGGGTATCGCCATGAACGATTTCCACACTGGGGAATTCCTGGAATTCAATAACGCCATCAACGAACCCGCCGGCTACACCCAAGAGGAATTCCGGCAACTGAGTTACTGGGAGGTCACTCCGTCGGAATACCTGTCGGAGGAACAGCAGGTGCTGGAGTCCATGAACAAAACGGGGGTCTACGGTCCCTTCGAGAAGGAGTACATCCGCAAGGACGGCACGCGCTACCCGGTGCTTCTGCATGGCTTCAAAACCTCCACTGCCGAGGGCCGTGAAGTCATCTGGTCCCTGATTCAGGACATCTCGGCCCTCAAGCAGGCGCAACAGGAACTCAAGGACCGGGAAGAGCGGCTACAGCAACTGGCGGCCCAGAGCCGCAACGTCACCTGGGAGGTGGACGCTCAGGGATGCTTCACCTATGTGAGCCCGGTAGCCGAGGCCGTCTGGGGGTATTCGGCCAGCGACCTGGTGGGACGGAAGCAGTTTTATGAACTCCATCCCGAGGCAGGCCGGGAGGCCTTCAAGGCCAAAGTCCTGCAGGACTTTGCGCGCCGCAAAACCTTCCAGGGGTTGATCAATCCCGTTGCTGACAAAGGGGGACGGGTCCTCTGGATGTCCACCCACGCCTTGCCGTTGATCGATCACCGCGGAACCTTTCGGGGATACCGGGGCAGCGATCTGGATGTGACCGAAGCCATTACCGCGAAGAAGGCCCTGGAGGCCGAAAAAGAGCGCTTCAGAGGGATCTTCGAGAAGACGGGCAGCGGGGTGGCCGTCTTCCGTCCGGTGGATGATGCCCGGGATTTCGTATTCACTGATTACAATCCCGCCGCCGAGCGGATGGACCATGTCTGTCGCGATGATGTGATCGGCCACTGCCTGTCAGAGTGCTTCCCGGCCGTCGAAAAGATGGGCCTCATGGATGCCTTGCGCCGGGTGGCTCGCACGGGGCAGAGCGAGTATCTGCCCATCTCCCTGTATGACGATGGCAGCCTCCGGGGATGGCGCGAGAACACGCTGTTCAAGCTCTCTTCCGGGGAAGTGGTGGCCGTTTACAACGACCTCACCGAGATCAAGCAGGCCCAGGAGACAGCCGAGCGGGCCAACCATGCCAAGAGTCAGTTCCTGGCCAACATGAGCCATGAAATCCGCACCCCGATGAACGCCGTGATCGGCCTGAGTGATCTGCTGCTGAGCACGCCGCTCAACACCAAACAGCGGGATTACCTGGGCAAGATCCGCGATTCCTCGCGCATGCTCCTGGGCATCATCAACGACATCCTGGATTATTCCAAGATCGAGGCCGGCAGGCTGGAGCTGGAAACGCATGGCTTTCGCATCGATGATCTCCTGGACCAGATGCGCACCCTGTTTGCCTCAGCAGCCGATGCCAAGGGTATCGAATTGGTGTTTGACCTGGATATCCAGGACACAGCCACCGTGGAGGGCGATGCCCTGCGTCTGGGACAGGTGCTCACCAACCTGCTCAGCAACGCCATCAAGTTTACCGAGCAGGGACAGGTGGTTCTCTCCATTCGTCAGCAGGACCACAATATGGACGGCCTACGCCTGCGGTTTGAGGTGCGTGACACGGGTATCGGTATCGAGCCCGACCAGCAGGCCCGGCTGTTTCAGGCCTTCTCGCAGGCGGACACCTCCACCACCCGGAAATATGGTGGCACGGGACTGGGACTGGTCATCAGTCGCAAATTGCTGGAAAGGATGGGGGGTGTATTGCAGCTGGATTCCACCCCGGGCGCAGGCAGCAACTTCCACTTCGAACTCACGCTGCCCATCTCGCCGGATCAGGCTGTGGAATCGTCACATGAATCCTTGCGAGCCGGCGCGCGTGTCCTGGTAGTGGACGACCATGCCATCGCACGCACGGTGCTCAGCAATATGCTTCAAAGCCAGGGCTTCCAGGCGACCGAAGCTGCCAGCGGCGAGGCGGCGATTGAGGCCGTCCAGCAGGCCGAGCGGCTTGACGCACCCTTTGAGTTCATTCTCATGGACTGGAAGATGCCCGGTGGGTTGGACGGGATACAGGCGCTGGACCGGTTGCATACACTGCGCAAACAGGGGGATCTGGGACAGACCACCGTCCCCGCACTGATTATCAGCGCCTACAGTCAGGAGGATCTGACGCCTCATTCGGATCGCTTCAGCGCCTTTTTGAGCAAGCCTGTTACCCCACGTGCGCTGCTGGAGGCCATGAACCTAGCAATGGCCGAGCAGACAACCGGAGTATCCTGGGCACCCATTCAGCACACCCCGTGCTTCAAGGGGCAGACTGTCCTGCTGGTAGAAGATAATGCCCTGAATCAGGAAGTGGCCCGCGAAATCCTCAAAAAAACCCAGGTCCGGGTGGTACTGGCCAATGATGGCCGCGAGGCGGTGGATGAGGTGGCACGACAACCCATCGACCTGGTGCTGATGGACCTGCAAATGCCCGTCATGGACGGCTTCGAAGCCACCCGGCATATCCGTGACCGATTCCCCGATCTGCCCATCATCGCCCTGTCGGCGGCAGTGATGGAGGATGACCGTGAGCGGGCCCGGGCTGTCGGCATGAACGGCCATCTGGCCAAGCCCATCGACACTCAGGCACTACTGCATACGCTGGAGCAGTGGCTGCAACGTGACGGCACCTGCACCGAACCCCAGGAAGACGAGCCCCCAGGTCCAGGACTGCCTGTTACACTGAAGGCCTTCGACATGGCCGCGGGGCTCGAGCGGTTCGACGGTGACACGCGCCTGTATCTGCGCACCCTGCACCGCTTTGCGGAGCAACTTGACGGGGAGTGGATCACCCTGCCCGACTACCTGGATCAGCCCGAAGATCCCCGCACACGGCGGATGCTCCACACCCTCAGGGGTCTGGCGGCCACCGTCGGGGCTCATGAACTGGCCCACCGGGCCGAGCGCCTGGAGGCCAGCCTGAAAAAGGATGCGTCCTTTTCAAAGGACGATGTACAAGCCTTCATGGAGGCCTTGAAGACCGTTCGGGATCAACTGGCCACCCTGCCCGAAAAACAAGCCCCCAACAGCGTTCAGGGCACGGATCCCAAGGCCCTGGCCGCCGCCATGGAGCACCTTCTGCGATGCCTTTCCACGGGCGAGCTGGTGGATGAAGGGGAGCTGGACCACGTCACGACCTGCCTGGAACAGCGGGGCACCCCCCGCGCTGCCCAGGAACTGCGGGAACGGGTGGATCAGTTCGATCATGATGCAGCAGCCACGCTGCTTAGACAGCTGGCCGAGCAGGCCGGTATCACACTTTCTTGAGGTCTGGTGTGTCGGAAACAAGAGCGACGGTGCTGATCGTTGACGATCAGCCGACCAATATTCATGCATTGGCTTCCCTGCTAAAGGCGGATTACCGGATCCTGACCGCCACGCGGGGCGAAAAGGCACTGGAACTGGCCCAGGCCGAGCAGGCTCCGGACCTGATCCTGATGGATATCGTCATGCCGGACATGGACGGCTACGAGACCTGTCGGCGGCTCAAGGACAACGAGGCCACCCGGTCCATTCCGGTGATCTTCGTGACCGCGCTGGACCACGACAAGGATGAAGAGCAGGGCCTGAACTTGGGCGCGTCCGACTACATTTCCAAGCCCTTCAATCCGGCCATCGTGCGCGCCCGGGTGCGCAACCAGGTGAACCTCAAGCTCAAGACCGACATGCTGGAAAAGATCTCCCTGCAGGACGGCCTTACCGAGATCCCCAACCGGCGCTACTTCGATCAAAAACTTGCGGAAGAATGGGCGCGATCCAGTCGCAATGATCAATCACTGGCGTTACTCATGGTGGACATTGACCAGTTCAAGCCCTTTAACGATCATTATGGACATGGGGCTGGTGATGAGTGCCTCAGGCGTGTGGCCCAGGCCCTGAGACGCGTACCAACACGCGCCACGGACCTGGTGGCCCGTTACGGGGGTGAGGAGTTCGTGGTGTTACTGCCGGAGACCGATACGCGGGGCGCGCAGCACGTGGCCCAGGCAATGCTTGAGGCAGTCAGATCCCTTGAAGTCACCCACGACTACTCAGATGTGGCACCCCATGTCACCATCAGCATTGGTGGCGCCATCCAATCAAGGCAACACCCCAAACCATCGGCCGAAGACCTGAAAAAGGCTGCTGATACCGCCCTCTATCAGGCCAAGACCAACGGGCGTAACCGATACCAGGGTGAGATATGACGGAATTCAGCAACCTGCCCCACAGTCACAATCCGGATGGCGATCGGCGCCGCGTGGGTATCGAGATGGAGATGGCGGAGGTCTCCCTGGATGTCATCGCCGATGCCATCATGGTGCTTTTCGGAGGTGTGCATCAGCAGACCTCCCCCTTTGAACACCGTGTCACCGGGACACGATTCGGTGATTTCGGCCTGGAACTGGACAGCGACCTGCTCAAGCGCCGGGAGTATCTGGATTACCTGGAGAACATGGGCGTGGAGGTGGATCGTGAGGCCGGGCCTCATGCCCTGGAGACCGCCCTGTCCCAGGTGGCCGGTCTGGTGGTGCCCCATGAGGTGGTGGCACCGCCCATCCCCCACGATGCCCTGCCGGAACTGGACAGGCTGCGCCAGCGCCTGCAACAGGAGGGGGCCAAGGGGACCCATGGATCCCTGTTTTACGCCTTCGGCCTGCAGATCAATCTGGAGCTGGCACGCCTGGATGCCGATGAGATCCTGCATCATCTTCAGGCCTTCATGCTCCTGTATGACTGGCTGCTCAGCCATTCCCAGGCGGATCTATCCCGACGCCTCACACCCTTTGTGGACCCGTTCCCCGAGGACTATGCCCGCCTGATCCTGGAACCCGGCTACCACCCGGACCTCACGGACCTGATCGACGATTATCTTGCCCATAACCCCACCCGTAACCGCCCGCTGGACATGTTGCCGCTGTTTGCTCAACTGTCGCCGGAACAGATCGATGCCGCCCCGGTGGAGCATCATCTGATCCGCCCCCGGCCCACCTTTCATTATCGCCTGCCGGACTGCCGAATCGATGAACCGGACTGGGACCTGAGCGTACCCTGGAACGCCTGGGTGGAGGTGGAACGGCTGGCAGCGGACCCGCAACGCCTGGGCGCCATGGCCCGGGAGTATCTGGCTGCGGAACCTGAAACGCTGACCGAAAAGGGCCAGCGCTGGGTGGAAAAAGTCAGTCACTGGCTGCGGAGCTGAATCATGGCACGCCCCCGCATTGGCGTGACCGGGCCAGACCGGGGCGGCGTGGCCGCCTGGATCATGACGTGGTGGGCCATCTGGCGGGCTGGCGGCAAGGCCATTCATATCACCCCCGGGCGGCCCCGCAGCTGTCGGGAACTGGACGGCCTGGTGATCGGCGGCGGTGCGGACGTGGATCCCAGCCTCTATGGCCAGGATCCGTTGAGCCTGATCCGCGAGATCGATGCCACCGAGATTGGCTGGAGACAACGCATCCTGGGGTTTGTGCTCTATCCACTGCTGTGGCTGCTGCGCCGGGTGCTGTACACCAAACGGCATGGTGGCGACGCTGACCGGGATCGTCTCGAACGGACGCTGATCCTGGAGGCTTTGGATCAGGGCCTGCCCATGCTGGGCATCTGCCGGGGCATGCAGTTGCTGAATGTGGTCTGCGGCGGCACGTTGCACCAGAATCTGGAAGGCTTTTACCAGGAGCACCCCCAGGTGCGCAGTGTGCTGCCGCGCAAGGTGGTCACCCTGACCGAGGGCTCACGCATTGCCGAACTGACCGGCGCGGAACCCCTGTCCGTCAATGCCCTGCACAACCAGGCGGTGGCCGACCTGGGCCAGGATCTGGTGGTGGCGGCACGGGAAGCCAGCGGCGTGATCCAGGCCATCGAGAGTCGAAGCGCTTCGCTCATCCTGGGGGTACAGTGGCACCCGGAGTACCTGCCCCAGAAGTCACGCCAGCGACGCCTGTTCCAGGGGCTGGTGGAATCCAGCAGGGACTTGTCGGTCAGGGTCTGATCCCAGTAGGATGCTGGTACCGGGCGAGGGGAATCGCCCAAAGGACCATCCTGGGGCCGCGGCCCCGCTCACAGGGAGAGTGCCATTATGCAGGCCAAGGACATCTTGCTGCTGGACCCCAACCCGCAGTCATCGCCTGCGAATACCCGCCAGGTGACACTGGCCCGCGTTGTCCAGGCCCAGGCCGGCGAGGCCCTCTGGGTGGACTGCGAGGGCACCACCGTGTGCCCCATGGCCCACGCCCAGTCCACACCGGCCCTGCGCCCGGGAGACCGGGTGCTGGTACTGCTGCAACCGGCCACGGGTCCGGTGATCCTGGACCGCCTCCGTCGCCATGGGGAGGCCCCGCCCTCCCAGGCGGTCACCGAACGTGACGGCCACGTGCAGTTGCGGGCCGAACGCGGTCTGTATCTGCGCTGCGGGGAGTCCTCCATGACCCTGGATCCGACGGGCCGCATGGAAATGCGTGGCCGGGAACTGCACGGCATCATGGCCCGGCTGATGCACTTTCTGGCGGCCCGGATCCACTTCAACTGACCCAGGAGCATCGCCATGGAACGGCCTCTCTGGAAACAACATGAAGACCTGGCCCGGGCCCTGTGGGATCAGCATCGCCGCCGTCAGACCCTGTCACTGGACGACGCCACCGGCCTCGAGCGGCTGGAGCAACGTTTGCTTACCCAATGGCTGTTGCTGGGCTGTGACGCCAACGCCGTGCTGCCTGAGGACGCCTCAGACTCCGCCCGCTTTCTGCGCTGCGCCGCCACCTGGGTGAGCCATCAGCCGCCCCATCCGGATGACGTGGTTAGTGCCCTGATCGAGGATGAACATCATCCCTGGCGCTGGCTGCTGATTCATCTGCCCCCCGAGCCACTGGGCCCCTGGCTGACCACCCTGAATTCCATTCCAGCCCTGCGACCGCTCTGCTGGGAAATCGCCCGCTGCCAGGAAGGTGTACCCACCCAGCTGCCTCCCCTCACATCCACCGACGATTCCAACGCCATGCTGGCCCAGCTACGCTGGATGGCCGATCATCCCGGCGCCCCGAACGTCGACCGGAACATCCTGGCAAGCGATGCCTCTTCGGCGATGCAGTATTGGTGGGTGCGCGGCGCCTGTGCTCGGGGGCGGATATCGGCCCGTGAGGGCCTGGCGCAGTTGCAACAGATCGAGACCAGCGACGCCGTGCTGCGACTCATGGGCGTCCTGGGCCTGCCTGAGGCCCTGGAAACGCTGGTCGATGCCCTCCCCCGACAATCGGGTGCGGCATGGGGCCTGGCCCTGAATGGAACGCCAGCAGCAGTGGATGCGCTCATCGCGGGCCTGACCCAGGCTCGCCACCTGACTGAAATCCATGCGGCGCTGGAAGCCGTTTCGGGTCTGCGACTGCCAAGGGTTTCGCGCGGCCCGCGGCCATGGCGCGCCGATGCCAGCCCTGACCCTCAGGCGATGGCCCACTCCTGGTGGCGAGGGATGCGTCCTCGGCTCCATCCCCGTCAGCGCCTCTGGCAGGGCGCACCGCAAAACCCCATCAGTCTGGCCCGCCAGGTGATGGCCACGGCGGGACGCGAGGCGGATGGGCTGCAGTTGCGTCTTGCCCTGACCCTGGGTGGGCCCCCGGCGCTACCTCGGGAACACTGGCAATACCGGCGACGACAGCAGTTGGCCGAGCGTATTCAGGCACTGCGGGGGGCATCCCATCAGGAGGTGGTGCATGCATGAACTGACGAACCGAACCACATGGACCGCCGGTCTCTTCCCCGGTTTTGATCCCCAGGGACACAGGGGGATCACTTTGGTGGTGAAGTGCAGCCACGCGCTGGACAGCACGGGCCGCCTGCGAGCCTTGCTGCCCAGTGAACCGCTGGTATTGACCGACACGCGGGATATCCCCCACCCGGGCCTTGAGCTGTGTCGTCCTTCGGAGATCGTGCCCTTCAAGGCACAGGCGGAGTTTCTGCTGCACGGATCTCCCGGTAGGGGAAGAGGCCTGGACATCACCCTGTGGCGGGATGGACACCGGCTCTGGGGAAAACACTTTCGGGAACGCACCCAGGCGATCACCCTGAGGCCCGGCAAGGATGCAGCGGGCCTTCCCTCGCACCGGGCACGCCTCCTGAAGGGCTTGAATCCGGCCCCCGATCGTATTCATTCCCCTCCCATCCAGGGCACACTGCCCCTGCACTGCCACCAGGCAGCTCCACCGGATCAGCGCCTGCCAGGTCCCTTCACGGGGGGCGAACGGCTTCAGTTGAAGGCGCGCGGAGCACGGCGGGATGAGCGGCATCTGAATCTGATACTGCCATCAACCGACCCGGTTCAGGCCTGGGCGATTGGCAATGGCCAACGGGAGCGACTGCATCTGACTTGCGATACCCTGATCCTGGATCTGGTCACCCGACGGGTTCATCGGCTATTCCGGGCTTGCCTGCCCCAGGGGAGGACCGACAATGCCGGCTGGATCATCGTCCGCCACCGGGATGAGCAGGACAACATCGTCCCCGGAGACAATGACCCATGACACTGGTGCTGGACACGGCCCATATGAGTCTGTACACCGCAGCCGGCAACGATCCCCTGGCGCTCTGGGCCGCGGCTTCCACACCGTTGGGCATGGAGCAACGCCTCACCCACCCGGCAGCATTGGCTTCTCCCGGGGGATGTCACCAGGTGCTGCGCGGGGTGCCCTCGATGAACACCTCGCAGGATAGCGTCACGCGAATGCGAGCCCTGCTCAGGGGCGCCCTGAGGCATCCCCTGCCCGCCCAGGCTCTGGTCTTATGGCCGTATCACCCCACCTCGGGTGAACGGACCCGACCGCACCCGGAAGCTTTCTGGAGCTGGATGGCCGAGGCAGGCCTGCGCCACCCCGAAGCACGATGGCAACCTGTCTGCGTGGATGGATCCGCCATTACGCTACTGGATCAAGCGCGGGATGCGTTGTCCTGCCACCCGGAGCGCACTCTGTTCCTGGGTGGCGTGGACAGCCTGCTACACCCTGAAAGCCTGCTGAGCCTGGTGGACTGCCAGGTGCCCCTGGCCTGGGACAATGAAGACGGCCTCGTCCCGGGCGAGGCCGCAATCTTCCTCCCGATGCGGGATAAGGGCAGGGGAATCCATGTACTGGGTTGGGACAGCTGCCCCGAACCCACAACAGGATGCGGCGCGCCCGACGAGCATCCCGCCCTGCCCCAGGCCCTGGACAGCGCCCTGGGACAGGCGGGCCTCAAGCCATCGGACCTGGATGGCATCGTATTGCCACCCGGAAGCGGCCCCCATGGGGATCGGGCGTGGTGGAGTTGTCAGGCACACCTGTGGCCTCTGCGCGCCGACATCCGGGAGGGTTCGCCACTCCCCCCAGCGCCCGACAACGATCCCCTGCCCCCGGAATCCGTGACGCCCCCCATCCTCAATAGCGGCGTCACCACCGGTCACGCTGGTGCCGTGCAATGGTTGCTACAACTGGCACTGGCCGGCATCTGGATGCGGCACA
Organism: Ectothiorhodospira sp. 9100; assembly: GCF_022227565.1. Classification (NCBI taxonomy): domain Bacteria; kingdom Pseudomonadati; phylum Pseudomonadota; class Gammaproteobacteria; order Chromatiales; family Ectothiorhodospiraceae; genus Ectothiorhodospira; species Ectothiorhodospira sp. 9100. The sequence continues at coordinate 3,635 of NZ_JAJNAN010000017.1, read as the reverse complement.
CCCGGTTCATGGCCCGTTCCGGTGCCGGGCCCCGCATTGCCACCACCGCTGTGCTGGATTGTCCCCTTGGCGACGAGCGCGGCGCCGTCATTCTGGGCGATGAAACCGGTCAGGATGCCTGTGGCCAGGGGATGCCCGTACCGCCCAGTCCACAATAGCCACCCGGCACCTTGGCCAGATACTGTTGATGGTCGTCCTCGGCAAAATAGAAGGTCGGCGCCGGCACAATCTCGGTGGTGATGGCGCCCCGCCCCCTGGCGTTCAGGGCCTGCTGATACACCTCCCGGGACTCGGCCGCCTGTCGGGCCTGGTCGTCGTCGTGGGTGTAGATACCGGAGCGGTACTGGGTACCGACATCGTTACCCTGACGCATGCCCTGGGTGGGGTCGTGGGATTGCCAGAAGACCTTCAGCAAATCCTGATAACTGATGATCTGCGGATCAAACACCACCTGCACCACCTCGTTGTGGCCGGTCATCCCACTACACACCTCCTTGTAGGTGGGATTGGGCGTATGGCCGCCAGCATAGCCGACGGCGGTCACATGCACCCCGGATAGCTGCCAGAAGGCCCGCTCGGCGCCCCAAAAGCACCCCATCCCGAACATCGCCATCTTCATGCCTTCAGGATACGGGGGTTTCATGGGGGTGTTGAGCACCCCATGGCGCTCACTCACGGGCATTGGCTCATCTCGACCGGGCAGGGCCTGGTCAGGACGGGGCATGGCGGTCTTGCGCATGAAAGAGAACACGGTGGGTTACCTCCCGGGAGTGCATGGCTGGCTTGCCTGTATTGGAAAGCACCGGGAAGGGAAAGTTTGGTGCTCGTCGTTTTCACTTCGCAGGCGAGGCCCGCTTCCCAGAGCATCCGGGTTACTGACGGGGATTGTCCGATCCCTCTGATGATGGCCCATCGTCGTTGGGTGCTGATGCCAGGGTGAGATCGCTGGTATCCACCTTCAAGGGTGGGTGGTCCCGAGGGGTGCCCAGGGTGACACCAGGCTCGGCCAGTGTCAGTTCAGACAGGTCCACCTCCAGGGGAGGAGGTTCCTCACGATCGCTCAGATCGGTGCCCACAGGCGCCAGGGTCCAACCCGCCTCCGGGATCTGCGCCTCTGGACCGGATGGGATGGGCGGCTCGCCCGGGTCCTCGGTCGAGGTGGAATGCAAGGATTGCGGATCAGCATCGACGGTGGACGACGGATCAGGCTCCGGCGCGCAGGCCATCAGCCGGGCCAGTACACCCGCCTCCCTGAGGGAGGCCTGATAGCGCCTGGCCGTGACCTCATCCACCCCTTTCTTGATGACCACGGGCTTACCCGACAGCATGGCCGCGGCCCGCGCCTCGGTGATACGAAACAGGCTTGCCAGGTTGGACCGCGCCGTGGCCAGGTCCACCCCTTCGACCCGTTCCCCGGTGACCGCCACCAGATAGGCTTTGTCTCCCATGACGCCCCCTTATCACCATTCATCGCATGGACAGCTTCCCGACGAAAGCCGGCAAACGCCCCATTGCCACTCACCAGCAGGCAGGCCCTGCATCAGGGCCTGCCTGCGATGGTCACGATGCCTCGGCCGACGTGGATTTTCCACCACCACGGGCCATCTTCAACTGCCACACGAGCAACGAGACCCCCAGGCCCAGACCGATGATATCGCTGACCAGTTCACCGGAGATGGCCATCAGGGCGCCAACGAACAGCAGTGTCCGCACCACGCGGTTGGCCATCCCGAAGAACCACCCCTGAGCGCCTGCTGCCAGCATGAACACACCCAGCAAGGCCGACAGGAAGCTTTGCGTGATCTGCCACCATTCACCCACCATGAGCACGGCCGGATGATAGAAGAAGATGAACGGCACGATGAAGGCCGCCAGCCCGATCTTGAAGGCCGTCACCGAGGTGCGCATGGGCTCGGAACCGGCAATGGCCGCCCCCGCATAAGCGGCCAGGGCCACTGGCGGCGTGATTGCCGAGATCACCGCGAAGTAGAACACGAAGAAGTGGGCTACCAGGGGCTCGACACCCATCTGGACCAGGCCCGGGGCCACCACGGAGGCAGCCACGGCGTAGGCGGCCGTGGTGGGCATCCCCATGCCCAGGATCACCGAGATCCCCATGGCAAAGAACAGGGCCAGCAGCTGACTGTTTTCCGCCACCGCCAGGAGCATGGTGGAGAAGCGCAGCCCCACACCCGTCAGACCAATGACACCAACGATGATGCCGGCACAGGCACAAACGGCAATCAACTGGATGGACATGCGTGCCGCCAGCTCCAGGGCCTTGGCAGACCCCACCAGGCCCAGGCGGAAGGGCGTGAGCCAACTGACCACCACGGCACTCATCAGGGCCACGGTACCGGCGCGGATGACCGAATACCCCATGAACAACGCCCCGATCAGGATAAGAATGGGCGCGAACAGGTAGACCTGCCTCAACAGCTTACCTACCTTGGGCAGATCCTTGGAGGGCAACCCCTTCATCCCTGTCCTGGCGGCCTCCAGATCCACCATGAAGTAAACAGAAGCAAAGTACAGCACCGCCGGGATCAGCGCGGCAATGATGAGTTCGGTGTAAGGGATGCCGGTGATCTCCGCCATGATGAAGGCACCCGCCCCCATGACTGGCGGCATGATCTGTCCACCGGTGGAGGCCGCCGCCTCGATGGCACCCGAACTGCGTGGGTTATAGCCCACACGCTTCATCAACGGGATGGTCAGGGAGCCGGTGGCCACCACGTTACCGGCCGAGGTGCCGTTGATCATGCCCATCAGGCCACTGGCGAATATCGCCACCTTGGCCGGACCACCTCGGGCCCGCCCGGCGGCGGCAAAGGCAAAGTTCACGAAATAGTCACCCACCTTGGAGGCCTGCAGGAAGGCGGCAAAGGCGATGAACAGGATGATGTAGGTGGAGGACACCGCCGTGGTGGGCCCAAGGATGCCGTTATCGGTGTACAGATAGGTAAAGAAACGATCGGCATTGTACCCGCCATGCTCCAGCACCCCCGGCAACCAGGGACCAGCGAAGCCATAGAGGATGAAGATGGCCGCTATCACCACCAGCGCCATGCCGGCGACACGGCGAGTGAGTTCAAGGACGAGCAGGATACCGGCCACTGAAACCCAGAAGTCGGGTTGAGTGGGCATCACTCCAGCCCTGAACTGCAGGTCCACCAGATGGAAAACCAGGTAGGCGCCCACCGAGATACTGCTGGCCATCAAGGACCAGTCGTACCAGCCGATGCGATCCGACCGGGGCTTGAAGACCCAGGCAAAGAGGATACCCAGCACGGTGGCGGCCAGCAGGGTCCAGCTGAAACTCTGGAACAGCCAGTCTGGCATGGACCATGAGTCATAATCCCAGGCATGGCGCATGAAATAAGCACCGATAATGGCGCCCAGGGAGTAGAGCGCAGCGCCCACGGTGATCACCATGGGCAGTAACTCAAGCAACCATCGTCGCCCGGGTGATTGATCGGCGGGCGGTACGCAGGCGGCAACAATGGCGAAACCGATCACCAGGGCGCCCGCCACGTGCAGGATACGGAAGGTCCAGGTCTCCACAGGGAAGACATTGAGGACCAGCAGGTGGAAGCTGGTATAGGTCAGCCCCAGCGCGAATAGCAGCCAGTATT